>CABRZY010000060.1 GCA_902475475.1 uncultured Collinsella sp. | reverse complement strand
GATGGGCGTGATCGTCGCCGCCCCCACGGCCGGCTCCGCGGGTGTTGTGCCCGGCTGCGTGCTGGCGCTCGCCGATCGCCTGCAGCTCGACGACGAGCAGGTCATGGACGCGCTCTACTGCGCAGCCGCCATCGGCCTCAACCTCACCACAAGCGCCTGCGTTGCCGGCGCCGAGGGCGGCTGCCAAGCCGAGGTCGGAAGCGCCGCCGCCATGGCAGCCGCCGCGCTGGTGCAGATGCTCGGCGGCACGCCCGAGCAGGCTCTCGACGCCAGTTCCATCGCGCTGAGTAACCTGCTGGGCCTCGTTTGTGACCCCGTCGGTGGCCTCGTGGAAGTGCCCTGCCAAAACCGCAACGCCATCGGCGTGGCAGCGGCCTTTAGCTCGGCACAACTCGCCCTCGCAGGCATTAAGAGCTTGGTGCCGTTTGACCAGATGGCACATGTCATGCTCTCGGTGGGTCACGCGTTGCCGGCCACGCTGCGCGAGACGGCAAAGGGCGGCATCGCGCAGGCTCCGGCCGCACTTTCGGCCTGTGCAAAATGCGGCGTGTGCGGATAACGGCAAAGAATGACTCAAAGGTGGGACAAATGTCCCACCTCTTTTGAATGCCACCGTTTCCGTACCACAAACAGCAGGGCAATCGCTATAATGCAAGCCCAGTAAAAACACGATGAACCGCAAGGCGAAAATCGAAGGATATGCATACGATGTCGCAAAACGATCGAACTCAACTGATTCCCGATCCGCAGCAGCCGAGCAGGCACACCGGAGGCGTTCAATCGCCGCGTCCTATCGCGCCGAGCCACGGTCAGCAGCGTAGTGCAGCAAACGCTTCCCAACGCCCGAACCAACAGCGTCAACAACGTCAGCAGCGCCAGGCAAACGGCAATGCGCCCAAGCAGACCCCCACGCACGCTCGAGGCGATCGCGGCCCCGCGCGCAAGTCCGCCGGCAACAATAAGTCGGGCAAAAAGACGACGCTCTTTGTCGTCCTGGGTCTAATCGTCATTGTCTATATCGTAGGCGTCGTAGCGTTTTCGCAGCTAGCCTACCCCAACACCACCATCGCCGGCGTGGATGTCTCGTTCTCCAACGCCACGTCTGCCGCCACCAAGGTCAACTCCGCGTGGAAGCACTATAAGCTCGCCGTGACAGGCGATGACTTTAGCTGGACCTATCAGCCCGAGTCCGATGAACCCATCGTCGACGGTGAAGCTGCAGCAAAAGAGATTATCAGCCACAACGAAGCCTTTGTATGGCCGGTCCGCCTTGTGGAATCCTTAAGTGGCAAGACCAAAACAACCGCTACCTCCAACGAAGTCGATCTTGATCAAGGCGTCGACCTGTCCATGCTCTCCGACACCTTTGACCAAAAGAAGTTTGAGAAGGATCTGGGCGCCGCCATCGACGAGTTTAACGAGGGGCGTTCGGGCACGTTCGAGGCCAATAGCTCCTATGACGAGCAAGCGGGCAAGTTTACCGTCGAGAAGGCACGCTCGAACGAAAAACTCAACCGCGAGCATGTCATTAAGTATGCCGAGCTCGAGCTTGCCTCGCTGGCCGAGACCGTAGATCTTTCGAAGCTCGGCAACGATGCCTATGAGCCGCTCAATGGAACGCTGACCGATGATCAGATTCAGGCCGCATGCGATGCCGCCAACAACTTCCTGGGCGTCAACGTGACCCTCAAGCTCAACGGCGAGGATGCCGGCAAAGTTGATGGCAGCTCCGTATTGCAGTGGATCAGCTTTGCCGATCCGGCCAACCCCACGCTCGATACGTCGCAGATCAGCAGCTGGGCAGCCGAGCTCGCCAACGGCTTTAATACCGTGGGCTCCACTCGCTGGTGGACGCGCGCCGATGGCAAGCAGTGCGCCGTCGAAGGCGGTGACTTTGGTTGGTCCATCGACAGCAGCTCGCTCGCCAAGCAGGTCGAGGACGCCATTAACAACAAGCAGACCGGCGAGATCGAGATCAAGTACTCCCAGAAGGCCGACACCTTTACCGCAAAGGGAGAGCCCGACTGGAAGGCGTATATCGACGTCGACCTGTCCGAGCAGCACGCGCGCTACTATGACGAGAACGGTAATATCGTTTGGGAGGCCAACTTTATTTCCGGCAAACCTGGCGAAGACGCCACCCCCGAGGGCGTGTGGCAGATCAACAGCAACGACGGCGGCAGCACCCTGATCGGAGCCAAGGACCCCGAGACCGGTAAGCCCAAATACGAGAGCCCGGTGAGCTACTGGATGCCTTTTGAGGGCAACATGATCGGCTTCCACGATGCCACCTGGCAAAACGACAAGAGCTTCGATAATGCCGAGTCCTATAAATGGTGCGGTAGCCACGGCTGCATCAACCTGCGCCTGGCCGATGCCAAGGCACTGCACGATTGCATCAAAGTCGGCCTGTGCGTGGTTGTCCACTCGTAGTGCAACGCGCGCATTCCTACAACGTGGAGCTGCTGCGACCAATCTAACAGTTCCGAAAGAAACCGTCCTATGCGCCCGCCCCAACCGGTAGGCGCATATAATTATCGAGGTTCTTTCTATAAAGGAGACGCTATGCCGAATGTCCCCACCATCACCCCGGGCCCGGATGATACCGAGCACACGCTCGAAGGTCCCACCGAAACGATTCCTCTGATTACAGACGTACATGCCGATAAGCAGGACGGACGCGCGAACGATACGGCCGAGATTTCCGATGAAGAGGCATATACCAAGCTCAAGGCAAAACGTGCCGAACGTCGACGCAAAAAGCTGATTCGACGCGGTATTGCCGCTGGCGTCGTAGGTGCCATCGCGCTCATTGCCGTTATCGCAACCCTGGTTATCAATGCGCAGCCTCAGGGCGCTAGCGGACCTGTGACCGACATGGTGACCGAGGGCACGTTTACCACAACGGTCGAGGCGAAAGGCCAGCTCAAACCCATTTCGTCCTCAGTGGTCTCCCCTTCTGTCGACGGCACGGTCGATTCTATCAACGTGCAGGCAGGCCAATCCGTCAACGAGGGCGACGTGCTTCTGACCATTAAAAACGACGAGCTCAATCGCAACGTTGCCGAGGCGCAGCGTGCAGTTGCAGCCGCTCAGGAAGACCTCGCCAACGCACAGAAAGCCGCAGCTGCCGCACAGGCCACCCCAACGACGGACGTCGATGGAGCTTCCGCTGCGGCTGGCATCACCGCCGCATCAGCGGACACAAACGCCGTATCGGCCGCGCAGCGCAGCCTCGCTTCGGCCCAGGCAAACCTCGATCAGGCGAACGCCAAGGCAGCCAGCCGTACGGTCACGGCCCCGAGCTCGGGTAGCATCGTGGAGCTCAACGCCAAGGTGGGCGCCACGGTAACAGGCGGCATGATCATGGGCGAAAGCGATACGAGCGGCGGCAAGCAGTGCATGCAGATCGCCGACCTATCCAAGATGAAAGTGACCGTGCAGGTGGGCGAAAAGGACATCGCCAAGATCGCCGTTGGGCAGAGCGCCAACGTCACGTATCCCGCGTTTCCCGATATCGTGAGCCAGGGCACCGTCACGGCTATCGCGTCGGTGGCAAACTCCGACTCCACCAACGGTGGCGGCGGCAGCGTAACCTTTAACGTCGATATTCTCATCGAGGCGCCCGACGCGCGCCTGAAGCCGGGCATGACGGCCGAGGTATCGGTGGTGACCGAGCAGCTCGACGACGTGGTGATGGTGCCGACGATGGCGCTCATGACCGAAGACGGCGAACACTATTACGTCAACGTGGCGACTGATGACGAGGGCAAGCAAACCCGTCGCGTGAAGGTGACCGTCGTGACGCAAAACGACAACGAAGCCGTAGTCGGTAAGACACAGGTCAAGCGCGACGACCAGGGCAACGAGATCAACCCCAACGTGCCGGTTACCAAGCTGCGCGATGGCGACACCCTCGTCATGGACACCGGAGCTGACGCAACAGCTGACGGCGGCCACAACGCGGATTCGGGCAGTATGTCTGACGATGAGGGCATGTAATGCGTCCCGTTATCGACATCCGCAAGGTGCACCGCATCTTTGAGAGCGAGGCGGGGTGCGCCCACATCCTGCACAACGTGAGCCTGGCGGTAAATCCCGGCGAATTCGTCGCCATCACTGGCCCATCGGGCTCGGGCAAATCAACGCTCATGAACATCCTAGGCTGCCTGGATAAGCCAACGGCAGGTGACTACTACCTGCAAGGGCTCAACGTGGCCGAGCTCGATGATGACGAGCTCACCGAAGTTCGCGCCCTGAGCATTGGCTTTGTCTTTCAGAGCTTCAACCTGCTGCCGCGCCTGTCGGTTATCGAAAACGTCATGCTGCCGCTGGCCTACACCAATGTGCCCCGTAGCCAGCGCGAAATGCGCGCCGTGCACGCGCTGCAGGCTGTCACGCTGCCCGTCGACCACTGGGACCACCGCATATCCGAGCTCTCGGGCGGCCAGATGCAGCGCGTCGCAATCGCACGCGCCCTCGTCAATGACCCGCCCATCATTCTGGCCGACGAGCCGACGGGAAACCTGGACTCCGCTACCGGAGCGCTTGTGATGGAGACCTTCCATAAGCTCCAGAAGCGCGGCAAAACCATCGTACTTATCACACATGACCCCGGCATCGCCGCCGAGGCCGACCGTGCCGTGACCATCCGCGACGGTCGCATTCACGACGGTGCGTATATTCCACATGCACCGCGGACCCTACGCAGAGCCGTAGATAGCCTGCCCATGATTTCCACCTCCGTCAACCGGCCGAAAGGAGAGATGGCATGAGCGCCCGCGATCTCATCCAGGAAGCCCTTCACTCGCTCGAAGCCAACAAGGGGCGCAGCCTGCTCACCATCTTGGGCATTGTCATCGGCATCGCCTCGGTAATCGCCATGACTTCGCTCATCGGCGGCATCCAAAACAGCCTGGTCAACAGTCTGGGCCTCAATGCGGCACGCATGGTGCAAATCTATTCGTCGCAAGAACTCACCGAGTCGGACATCGAGAAGCTTCAAAAACTGGTGCCGCAGATAGAGCAGATCGGCATTGTCGACAGCGCGTATACCGAGTACAAGACCGGCGATAAAAGCTATACCGTCATGGCACAAGGTGTCGATAGCGACATGCTCGACGCCGTGGGGGCCAGCAAGCTCGTTGCGGGGCGCACCTATTCCCAGGCCGAGTCCCAATCAGGCTCGCGCGTGGCGCTCATCAGCCGCAACGGCGCCGATCAGCTTTACGGCAACGAACAGGATGCGCTGGGGAAAACCATCAAGGTGTCCAACGGCGAGGTGCAGATTGTCGGCGTGATTGATGGCGGCAGCGACTCCATGGGCTCGCTCACGCTGTATATGCCACGCGAAACCATCTCCGGGCTGTTTGGCGACGAGAATCCTTCATTCCCCAGCGTGACGGCACTCGCCGCCGAGGGCACGGACATGGATGAGCTTTGTAAGACCATCGAGTCCAAGGTGCGCGCGATGAAGGGCATCGCGGAGGATGATGAGTACGACAGCGTATCGGCGACCTCCATGAAAAGCGCCATCGATGCGCTCAACTCCTTTATGGGCGCGTTCTCGCTCATCATGGGTGCTGTCGCCAGCATCTCGCTGCTTGTCGGCGGTATCGGCATTATGAACATGATGCTCACCAACGTGACTGAGCGCATCCGTGAGATCGGCATTCGCCGTGCCCTGGGCGCAAGTCGTCGCGATATCACCGCGCAGTTTTTGGCCGAGTCCTCGGCGCTGTGCGTCACCGGCGGACTGTTGGGTGTCCTGATTGGCTATCTGCTGGCATTGGGACTCACGTTCTTTGCCGCAAGCTCGGGCATCATGAGCGAGTTTGGAGCTACCGGGACGATCACGCCAAGCTTCTCCATTACAACAGTGTTGATCGCGTTTGCCGTATCGGTCGGCATCGGCGTAATCTTTGGCTTCTACCCCGCTCGCCGTGCAGCAAAGCTCGACCCGGTGGAATGCCTACGCTACCAGTAAGCCACCACCAACAAGTTGCGGTGAATTAGGGACTGAATATGCTATTTAGCAGCAAAAACAGACGCTATTTCACCGCAACTTATTGAAGGACTGCTTGCGCCAGTTCCGTGCGTCGTCCTCGAGCGATTGGCGGATGACAGGCTTGTACGGGTCGAGCTTGCTCGGGGCGCTCCTCCTCGCAGGCGGGAGGGCACGCATGCGCGGCGAGCGCCTAGCGCGCGAACTCCCGTAAGAGCGCGTCTTCCACTTCCCTAAGCGAAAGGGCCCCGCCTCCCTCGGCGGGACGGGCGACCACGATACAGCGCGCTCCCACGTCGCGCGCGGAGGCGATCTTCTCGGCCGTGCCGCCTACGGTTCCCGAGTCCTTGGTCACAAGCCACTGGGCGCCCACCTGCCGAAGCATCGCCTCGTTGAGCTCGCGGGTGAAGGGCCCCTGCATGCCGATGACGTGCGACGGCGAAAACCCCGCGTCGATGCACTTCGTTATAGCACCGGGCAGCGGGAGCACACGCACGAAGAAGCGCTCCGCGAAATCGGCGACGCGCGTGTAGGGAGCAAGCTCCTTGCTCCCCGTCGTGAGAAGCGCGCGACCCGGGTTCTCGGAGAGAAAGCGCGCCGCGCAGGCGATCGACGCGACCGACACGACGCCTTTGGGCAGCGCCTCGACCGGGCGCGTAAGGCGCAGGCATCGTGCACCCACGGCGAGCGAAGCGGCCCGGATGTTGCCGCTTGCGAGCGTAGCGAAGGGATGCGTGGCGTCGACAACGATGCGCGCGCCGGAAAGCTCGCGCTCCATGTCAGCCTCGTCGAGCCTGCCCGCATGCACCTCGATGCCCGGAAGCTCGCCCAAAAGCTCGCCTCCGTACTCGGTTGCCGCGTAGGCACGGGCGGGGATGCCCGCCTCGCTCGCCCATTCGCACAGAAGGCGGCCCTCGGTGGTGCCGGCGAAGATGCGCAGCGCCGGCGCGGATGCGGGCGCCGTCACTTCGGGCCGCCTGGGCGCGCGATCTCGTAGAGCAGCGCGTTCATAATGGCGGCCGCCACGGTCGAGCCGCCCTTGCGACCCCTCGCGACGATGGCCGGCACGCGTCGCGCGAGTAGCTCCTCTTTCGCCTCGACCACATTCACAAACCCGACCGGCACTCCAACGACGAGCGCGGGCGAGATCTTCCCCGCGTCCATGAGCTCGGCGAGGCGCAGAAGTGCTGTGGGAGCGTTACCGACGCCCACGATGAGCGGACCCTCGATGCCGCAAGCTTTGTCCATGCTCGCAACGGCGCGAGTCGTGCCCGCGGCGCGCGCAGCCGCGGCGACATCAGGGTCGGCCATGTAGCACACGGCCTTGCAGCCAAGCTTCGCGAGCGCGGGCTTGCTTATGCCTGCGAGCGCCATGTTCGTATCGGTGAGCACCGTGGCCCCTGCGCGCAGTGCGTCGAGCGCACAGTGCGCGGCGTCATGGGTGAACACGAGGGAATCGGCGTACGAGAAGTCGGCAGTGGTGTGGATGACGCGCTTCACGACGGGCTCTCAGGGGATATGTGCAAGGGAAGGACGTGCGGCCGCCGAGCTCTTCGGTGATGATCTCGAAGCTGCGCCGCTCGATGTCGCCGGGCGCCATCTCCTTGGAATCCATCTAGTACTCCACTCCTTCCCTTGCACATATCCCCTGCTCGTAGGGGTGTTTCTCGCACCGCATCTCGGTTATGTAGTCGGCCTTCTCCACGATCTTGCGGGAAGGCGCGCGCCCGGTGAGCGCTACTTCGACGCCGCGCGCGGACATATCGAGCGCGCGGTCCACGAGCGCCTCGTCGACAAGCCCCTTCGAAAGCGAGTCGAGCGCCTCGTCGAGCACGAGCAGCCCCTCCTGCGCGCCCTCGAGCTCGGCGAGCGCGGAAGCGAGGTTCCCATCGTGCAGCTCGCGCGTCGCGGCAAGTTCTTCCGACGTCATCGACCAGGTAAACTTGTCAGACACCTTCCCCGCGAACACGGGCACGCCGAAATGCTCGGCGAGCAGGCGCGCCTCCCCGCTTTCGCCGTCTTTCAGGAACTGCACGACGACGACGCGGCGGCCTGCGGCGAGCATGCGAAGGGCGAGGCCCATCGCCGCCGTGGTCTTGCCTTTGCCGTCGCCATGATACACGTGGATCATACGCCCTCCTCGATAATGCGGTAGACATACTCCATGTCGAACGCCCCGCGCACGACGTCGGCCAGGCGGTCGAACTCGCGCGCACGGTGATCGGCTGCGGACGCCGCGCCCGCAGCACCCACGACGCCCTCGGGCAGACCGCGCATGCGCGCGAGCGAGCGCGCGAGGGTGAGCGCCACCCCCGGTTCGTCGAACAGGCCGTGGAGATAGGTTCCGAACACGTTTCCGCAGGCCGCGCCTTCTGGTTTGCCGCCAATCGTGCCCGCAGGGGCGCAGGAGACGGTCGTTTCGCCGTCGTGAATCTCGTACCCGCGCGCCGTCATGCCGTTCCACACCGAAAACGCGCCTTGGGCGCCCGTGATGCGCAGCTCCGACTGGGCGAGGCGCTTTTCCTCCTTGAACACCGTACTTGCAGGGATGAGCCCGAGCCCGCGCGCGGTGCCAGCGCCTTCCCTGCCGTGCGGGTCCGAAAGCTCGTCTCCCAAAAGCTGGTAGCCTCCGCATATGCCGAGCACCGGCGTGCCCGCGCCCGAAAGAGCGCGTACACAGGCTCCGATGCCGCTAGCCGCAAGCCAGCGCGCGTCGTCGACCGTGGACTTCGAGCCGGGAAGCACCACCAGGTCGGGTCGGCCCAGATCGGTCGTCGAGGAAACGTAGCGCACGCCCATGCCGGGCACGCGCGAAAGCGGGTCGAAGTCGGTGAAGTTCGACAGATGCGGAAGGCGCACGACGGCGACGTCGATGACGCCGCGCGCCTCGCGGGCAGTTAGGCGCGGCGCGAGCGAGTCCTCGTCGTCCAGGTCGAGCGTAAGATACGGCACGACCCCCACGACGGGAACCCCGCACATTTTCTCGAGCGGAGCCAAACCCGGACGCAGGATTTCCACATCGCCGCGGAACTTGTTCACCATAAGCCCCCGCAAAAGCGCGCGGTCCTCGGGCGCAAGGAGCGCGACCGTGCCGTAGAGCTGGGCAAACACCCCGCCTGGGTCGATGTCGCCCGCGAGCAGCACGGGGGAGGACACGGCGCGCGCGAGCCCCATGTTGACGATGTCGTTTTCGGCAAGGTTGATTTCGACGGGACTGCCGGCGCCCTCGATGACGATGACGTCGTTTTCCTCCGCGAGCGAATCGAACGCCTCCAAAATCTGCGGCATGAGCGCCTTCTTTCGCGCGAAGTAGTCCCTCGCAGCGAAGGCTCCCTGCGCCTTGCCGGCCACGATGAGCTGGCTTCGGTGATCGCTTTCGGGCTTGAGCAGGATGGGGTTCATGCGCACGTCGGGCGCGATGCCGCACGCCTCGGCCTGCATGATCTGAGCGCGCCCCATCTCGAGCCCGTCGGCCGTGACACCGCTGTTGAGCGCCATGTTCTGGCTCTTAAAGGGAGCCACGCGCAGGCCGTCCTGCGAAAGCACACGGCACAGCCCCGCCGCAAGCAGGCTCTTCCCCGCGTTCGACATGGTGCCCTGGATCATGA
>CABRZY010000059.1 GCA_902475475.1 uncultured Collinsella sp. | reverse complement strand
GCTCCTCATCCCGCTCGGCATGGTAGCTGCATGGATTACGAATCAATTGCTCGTAAATGAGGACTGTTCCCTATGGGTCCTTTCTTATTCGGCGCTCGGTGCTGCCGCCGTCATACTTCTTGTCGAGCCCTTGGTTTCGGGACTTATCGACCAAACCGATCTTGCGACGGGAACGGTTGCCTGTATTTGCCGCGACATCCTTGTCGTCGCCGCTGTTTCAGCGCTCTCGTTCGTTTCACTCGAAATTGCCTGCAACGAAACGTTCTATCGCATTCCCGCCAACTCATTCGGGTTTTCCGTTGGGCTGCTCGCGACGGTTCTGCTCTCCCTTTATTTGCTGGGACAGCGTCATGGAGGAGTCATGGCCCTCGTGCCCGTCGTCTGTTGTACCCTTGGCATTGCCGAGCACTTCGTCATAACGTTTAAAGGCGAGGCCATCCTGCCGAGCGACATTTTGGCATTGGGCACCGCAATGGAAGTAAGTGAGGGATATGAGTTCACCTTCACTGCAGGAATCGTAACCTCACTCGCCCTGCTGGAGATTTCCCTGGGGCTTCTTTCGCTTATCCGACCGCGAAAGCTCCGTACGCCCGCCCATGTCTTCCCCGCAATCGCCGCTAACCTCTGCGCTTTTCTGCTAGTGACCGTTGTGGGGCTCTTGGGCTTTTCCAACATCGACTTGGAGCAGTCGCTGGATTTTGGATTTGACCGTTGGCAGCCCATCACCACGTATGCGTCTCAGGGTTTTATCACTTCGTTCACCGAAATGGTCAACGAGTTGCCCATTGAAAAGCCCGAAGACTATACGCCCGATGAGGCGCAGAGCATCGAGCAGGAGCTCGCCGCCGCCTACGACAGCACGTATGGCTCGAGCGAGCAGCGCGCGGCGGCCGTTGCCCAGTTCAATGAAATCAAGCCGACGATTGTTGCCGTCATGAACGAGAGTTTTAGCGACCTTTCGTGCTTTGAGCAGCTCCAGGCGGCCGGGTACACCGGTCCCGCATTCTACAACTCGCTTCCCGACACACTTGTTCGCGGCACCATGCTCGCTTCGGTCACCGGTGGCGGAACGGCGAACTCCGAATTCGAATTTTTGACCGGAGCGACAACGGCCTTTGTCGGATTAGGCAAAATCCCCTATCAGCTGTATCAGATGAATGGCGTCAACAGCCTGGCAAAGGACCTTAAAGAGCTTGGGTATACCACTACCGCTATGCACCCGCAAAACCCCGTCAACTACCATCGAGATAAAATCTATCAGCAGCTGGGTTTTGGAGACTTTCTTTCAATCGGCGATTTCGAAGGTGCGCCCTATTACCATGCCGGCGTATGCGACTACGCCACCTACGACAAGATACTCGACCTGCTCAGAACCGACGAAGCCCCGCAGTTCATCTTTGACGTCACGATGCAAAATCACGGCGGCTACGACTATGGCACCGTTCCCGCCGAAGAGCTGACAAACTATTGGGTCGAGGGAGCCAGCGAGGGCGCCAATAGCGCGCTCAATACCTATCTCACCTGCATCAATGCATCCGACCGGGACCTCGAGTACTTTATCAACGAGCTCCGCAATATCGGCAGACCGGTTGTTCTTGTCTTTTTTGGCGACCATCAGCCGAGCGCCGCAACGACTCTCAACGACGAGCTGTACCCTCAGGAAGATACGGCAAGCCACGCTTTCCGTATCTATCAGTCGACCTATTTCGTCTGGGCTAACTATGAAATCGCCGGCAATACCGAGCTCAACGTCTACGACACCGTCGGGGCAAACGAGATTGCAGCTATTACCCTTAATAAGATCGGCGCCCCGCTCACTGACTATCAAAAGGCCCTGCTTGCAACAAGGTCAGATGTGCCCACCATCAATGTCGCCGGCTATCTTGGTGCCGACGGGCTGCGCTACGACTTGGAATCTGAAGACAGCCCATACGCCTCGACGATCGACAAGCTGCAGCGCATGCAATACCTCGAGTTCGCCAGCAAAGTTCAGTAAGCCCGCCCATTCGCTTGGACCCATCGTATTGCAAGCACGCTCGGCCCAAATGCATCGCAAATGACTCCCGCTCGCAAACGAGGGTACAATGACGCTCGTGTCACATCGCGGGGCCCCGGCCCCAACATATACAAAGGAGTCATACATGGGTTGCGAGCACACACAAGCAGCCGGCGGACAATCAACGCCGTCGCAATTTGAAGAGAATACGCTGTCGGAGGTCAAGCGCGTTATCGCTGTGCTTTCCGGCAAGGGAGGCGTCGGCAAGTCGTTTGTTGACTCCTTTGTATATGCCGAGCTCGCCCGCCGCGGCAACAAGGTTGGCATTCTCGACGCCGACATCACCGGCCCCTCCATCCCCAAAATGTTCGGCATGAGCGGACGCCATGTCCATGCCCTCGGCAACCTCATGCTGCCCGAGATCTCCGAGCACGGCGTCAAGGTCATGAGCTCCAACCTGTTGCTCCAAAACGAAACCGATCCCGTCCTTTGGCGTGGCCCGGTTATCGCGGGCGCCATCAGGCAATTCTGGAGCGAGACCTCGTGGGGCCCCATCGACTACCTGCTGGTCGATATGCCTCCGGGAACGGGTGACGTCGCGCTCACCGTTTTCCAATCGCTGCCCGTCGATGGCATCGTCATCGTCACGAGCCCGCAAGACTTGGTCTCGATGATCGTCGCCAAGGCAGTCAACATGGCCGAGAAGATGAACGTCCCTATTCTGGGCATTGTCGAGAACATGAGCTATATCGAGTGCCCCGACTGCGGCAAGAAGATCGAGGTCTTTGGCAAGAGCAAGCTCCCCGAAGTCGCCGAGCGCTACAACCTCGACATCTTGGGTCAGCTTCCCATCAATCCGTCACTCGCCGAGGCCTGCGATAAGGGTGAAGTCGAGACCGCACTGCCCGATGGCATGCTGCCCAAGGCCGTCTCCGCCGTTGAGGCCATCGCCCCGCACAAGACAGACGAGGCCTAAGTGAACGCAAGCGCCTTCTATGACGTCTTGGTGATCGGGCCTCGCCGCCGCCATTACGGCGGCGCGTGTCGACAAAAGGGTCTGCGTCGTCGAGCGCGACGTCGCCTGCGGTCTCAAGCTGCTCGCAACCGGAAACGGCCGCTGCAACCTCTCAAACGAATCCATCGACATTCGGCGATATAACCGCCCCGCCTTTGTCGAATCCATCATGGGCCCCCAACCCGAGCAAGATCTCGAGAGTTTTTTCTCCTCGCTGGGCATCATGACGATCCATGAGGAAGGCCGCCTATACCCGCGCTCCCTTCGCGCCGAGTCGGTTCGCGATGCACTCCTCAATGCATGCGAGCGTTTGGGCATCACCCTACTCTGCGGGACTAACGTCATTGCGGCTCATAAGGCTTCCGAAGGCTGGACGCTTCAGATCGACCGTCCCGCTCATGTACTCAAACCCAAAAAGCACGGCGACCGAAAGACGGAGCTCCGTTCGCTTCGAAAGGCGTTAGCCGATACTCCTCGCACGAGCGATGCCCTGCAGGCAAGGGCCGTGGTTATCGCTACGGGTGGCAACCCCACCGGCATCGCCGAGGTGTTTAGCCTTCCCTTGACGCCCCTGCGCCCCGTCCTGTGCCCCGTATCGGCATCAGTCGTCGGCGACCGGACGGCACTCGGAACTCTGGATGGTCTGCGCGTCCGAGCCCGCTTAACGCTCTCGCGCAGCCACGAAGAGCTCTGGCGAGAAGATGGCGAAGTGCTGTTCCGTGCCTTCGGCATCTCAGGCGTCGCCGCCTTCAATCTCTCTCGCCGTATCAACCAGGGCGACACTGTTCTGATCGACTTCTTTCCAGATTTCTCCAAAGATGAGCTGCTCGATACGCTCGAGCAGCGTGTCAACGTGCTCGGCGATTTTTCGCCCCGAAACTCCCACTGGCTTGACGGCATGCTCGCCCCGCAGCTCTCACACGTCGTCTGTACGGCATTCGAGCGGTGCCATCCCGGCTCGCGCGATGTCATCCACCTGGTCTCAATCCTCAAGCACTTTAAACTGTCCGTCGAAGGGACGGCAGAGGAGCGCTCAGCACAGGTCACGCGTGGCGGCATATCTATCGAGTGCGTCTCGACACCCAATCTTTACGTGAACAGCACCACAGGCGCCCCGCTTTACGTCTGCGGAGAAGCGCTCGACATCGACGCCGATTGCGGAGGCTTTAACCTTGCGTGGGCCTGGATCTCGGGTATTCGCGCTGCAAGCAGCCTGTAGCCGCGCAGTCTATAATCAAAAACGCATTCGGGCCGTCTGGGATACCGGACGGCCTCTTTCTTGCCTCTAAGGAGACCTCGATGATCGAAATCACCCAAGTCAACGCGTCGCTCGATGAAGCCGGCGATGAGAATGCCTGTCTCATTGTTGGCAAGCGAGTCGCCAAGCGCGTCCTACGTTGCAAGGACTCCGAGATCAAGTCCATCGAGCTCCACCGAAAGTCAATCGACGCTCGCAAAAAACGAGACGTCCATTTTATCCTGAGCTTTCGTGTTGAGCTGACTAGTCCCCACCTCGAGCGAGAAGCGGTCGACAGCGTTGCCGAGCGTGACCGCTCGCGTGTACGCGCGATAGAAGACGATGAACCTTCATTCCCCTCCCCCGTCTCCGACGCACCTCAAGAACGCCCTGTCGTTGTCGGTGCCGGCTGCGCCGGCCTTTTCGCTGCGCTTACGCTCGCCGAAGCGGGTCTTAAGCCCTTGCTCATCGAGCGCGGCGACCCGGCATTTCGCCGCTCACATGCGATCGACCTCTTTCTAAAGGAGCGCATCCTCGACCCCGAGAGTAATATCCAGTTTGGTCTGGGCGGCGCGGGGACCTTCTCGGACGGCAAGCTCAATACGGGAACAAAAAATCCCGCCCATCGCCTTATCCTCGAAACCTTCGTCGAGGCGGGTGCGCCCCGCGATATTCTGTGGGATGCCAAGCCGCACATTGGCTCCGACATCCTTCCCACAGTTGTCACCGCTATATCCCAGCGCATCGAGCAGCTCGGAGGTGTCGTCCGTTATCGAACGAAGCTCGTCGACATTCGCATCGACGCGTCTGGCACCATTGTCGGTATCGATGTCCAATCGTCCCAAGACGCCGCTTGCGAGCCAATCGAGACAAAGCACCTCATCCTCGCCTGCGGGCATTCTGCTCGCGATATTTTTGAGCTCCTTAAGGACCACAACGTGGCCCTCGCACAAAAGACCTTTGCCATGGGCGTTCGCATCGAGCATCCGCAACGCGACATCGACCGAGCCCAATATGGAGCCTTGGCGGGACATCCTGCCCTCGGAGCAGCCCCCTACAAGCTCGTCGCCCATCTTCCCAACGGCCGCAGCGTGTTCTCGTTTTGCATGTGCCCCGGCGGGCAGGTTGTCGCCGCCTCTTCCGAGCAGGGCCACCTGTGCGTCAACGGCGCCAGCCTCAATGCCCGCGACGGACGCAACGCAAACGCCGCCCTGCTCGTTAACGTCACGCCTGAGGACCTTCCCAACGATGACCCGCTCGCCGGCATCGAGCTCCAGCGTGCCTGCGAGGCGGCCGCCTATCGCCTGGGCGGTTCCAACTGGAACGCACCGGCACAACTCGTCGGAGATTTCCTCGCAGGACGCGCCAGCAAGGCGCCCGGAAAGGTAAAGCCCACCTATCCGCTCGGTGTAACCTGGACGGCAATTGACGAAGCCCTGCCGCAGCATATCGTCGAGTCGCTCCGCCTGGGACTTCCCCTACTCGGAAAAAAGCTACGAGGCTACGACCGTCCCGATGCCGTTCTTACCGGCGTGGAGACTCGTTCGAGCTCACCGATCACTGTCACCCGAGACCGAACGTGCCATGCCGTGTCGACCCCGGGCCTCTACCCTTGTGGTGAGGGAGCTGGATATGCCGGCGGCATCATGAGCGCGGCCACCGACGGCATCCGTTGTGCCGAAGCCCTGATCGCAGACCTCTAACGCACGAATTCCAGCGCGCAAAAGACATAGGCCCCGAGCTCCACAGGGAACTCGGGGCCTGTTCGCTATTTCTTAAACCGTGCACCCTGGCGTTTTCTGCCCGATGCGAACGTGGAACCCTTGCGGGCCTGCGAACGTAAGCGCTCGATCGTCTCGTCCTCAGACGCACCCTCGAGCATCGCCCGAATCTGAACGACGGCATCGCGCAGGCGCGCCGCCTCCTCAAAGTCCATGGCGGCAGAAGCGTTGCGCATATCCTCTTCCATGGTTTCGACGATCCGCACAAGCTCGTCATGCGGCAGTTCTTCCAACTGCTCCGCAAGTGTCTGCTCGGGTGCCACCGTTTCCGGCACGCCGCCCTCGCCCGACTCATCGGGCGTATAGAATGCGCCATGGCCAAGGGAGTCGCCCTTCGAGCGCCCCTTGGAACCCACGGTTTTTTCGGCTTCGGCAATAAAACTTGAGATGTCGTTGATGGCTTTGCGCACCGTCTTGGGCACGATGCCATGCTCTTCGTTATATGCCATCTGAATCTCGCGACGGCGCTGCGTCTCCTCGATGGCCTCTTTCATCGAATCGGTCACAACGTCCGCATACATGATGACTTCGCCATCGGCGTTACGGGCCGCGCGGCCAATCGTCTGAATCAGCGAACGGCGGTTGCGCAAGAAGCCTTCCTTATCGGCATCGAGAATTGCCACCAGTGAGACCTCGGGAAGATCCAAGCCCTCGCGAAGCAGGTTGATGCCAACGAGGACATCAATCTTGCCCTCGCGCAGCGTTCGCAGGATCTCGACACGGTCCATTGTCGCCGTATCAGAATGCATGTAATTGACCTTAATGCCCGCATCAAGCAGATGGTCGGTCAGGTCCTCGGCCATGCGCTTGGTCAACGTGGTCACCAGCACGCGCTCCTTGCGGGCAACGCGCTCGCGAATCTCGTCCTCAAGATCGTCAATCTGACCGCGAACCGGACGCACATCGATCTTGGGATCGAGCAGACCGGTCGGACGAATAATCTGCTCAACGTCGTTCTGGCTAACCCGCAACTCGTAATCGCCCGGCGTGGCCGAAACATAGATAAACTGGGGTATCCTTGCCTCAAACTCATCGAAACGAAGCGGGCGGTTATCGAGCGCCGAGGGCAGGCGAAAACCGTGTTCCACCAGCGTCACCTTACGCGAGCGGTCACCTTCGTGCATGCCGCGAATCTGCGGCACCGTCACATGGCTCTCATCGATGATGCAGAGCATATCCTTGGGAAAGTAATCGATTAGGGTAAACGGCGGCTCACCCGGCTTGCGACCGTCCAGATGACGCGAGTAGTTCTCGATGCCGTTGCAAAAGCCCATCGTCTCGAGCATCTCAAGATCATAATCGGTGCGCTGCTGCAGACGCTGCGCCTCGAGCAACTTGTCGGTCGCCTTGAGCTCCGCCACGCGCTTCTCGCACTCTTCGCTGATCGATTTCAGAGCCGCCTTGACCTTCGGCTTCTCGGTCACGTAGTGCGATGCCGGCCATACGGGGATGGCCTCGTACTCACGAAGCATCTCACCGGTGACCTCATCGATCTCGGCAATCAGCTCGACCTCGTCGCCAAAGAACTCAAACCGCAACGGATGCTCGGCATAAGGCGGATACACGTCGACAACATCGCCGCGCACGCGGAACGTGCCGCGTGCCAGGTCATAGTCATTGCGATCATATTGAATGTCGATAAGTGCATGGATAAAGTCATCGCGCTCGAGCGGCACCTTCTTGTCGACGTTTGGAGCCAGACCCGCATAGTCCTCAGGAGAGCCAATGCCATAGATACACGAGACCGATGCGACAACGATCACATCGCGTCGAGAGAGCAGCGATGCGGTCGCCTGATGTCGCAGCATCTCGACCTCTTCGTTAATCGAGGAGTCTTTCTCGATATATGTATCGCTTTGCGGCACATACGCCTCGGGCTGATAGTAGTCGTAGTACGAGACGAAGTAGACCACAGCGTTGTTGGGAAAGAACTCTTTGAGCTCGCTCGCAAGCTGAGCGGCGAGCGTTTTATTCGGAGCCATGACCAGCGTCGGCTTTCCCAGGGCCTCAATAGTCTTTGCCATCGTGAAGGTCTTGCCCGAACCAGTCACGCCCAGCAAAACCTGATAGCGGTCTCCGTCCCTCACGCCCTGCACAAGCGACTCAATGGCCTTAGGCTGGGAACCGGCAGGCTCATAGGGAGACACGACCTTAAACGGCACGTCAGAGCCTTCAACGCCAAAGCGCTTAAGTTCACCACCAACGCGTTCTACTTCAAATTCCGCCATGGATACTCCTAACTCATATATCTGCAGTATACGCAGGCGGCAGGCATAGTCCTATACGAACCGATCGGGATAGAGGGTCTTGTAGCGAACCCAGGCATTATTGACACGAATCAGATACGCCTGCGTCTCGGGAAAGGTGATTGCATTATGAAGCGACGTACTCTGCTGCGCCCATCCGTCGACATTGCCCATGCCGGCGTTATAGGCGGCAATGGCACTGTCAGTCGACCCGTTAAAATACGCTAGAAGATACGAGAGATACGCACAGCCAAACTCGATATTCGTAGCCGGATCGTTAAGGTTGTCGGCCGAATACTCGCCACCGTCGACAAGGCCCTTGGCGATCATATCCTGGGCAGTCTCGGGCATCAGCTGCATCAATCCCTGAGCACCCTGATTCGACTCGGCCTCGGGATCCCAATTCGATTCAGACTTAATGACAGCGCACACCAGATACGGATCCAGATTATGCGAAATACTGGATTGCTTTACATACGCCTCGTAGTCAATCGGATACAGCGGCTTAAAGAAAGCGGCAGGAGCATACGAGTAAACGAATGAGATAAGGCCGAAGGCAAAAACGGCAGCCAGCGGTATAAGGCGATACCACGTAAGGAAACGTGTCTTAGGCATCGGCCTCCTCCTTATCCACTACATCCCCGAACCCATGGCGCGAAAGCCATGCGTCCAGTTGTTCAAAGAGCGAGTTATCGTCTGCCGCATTGTCAATCACCGTTGCAGCGAGATTGCACAGCGCAGACTCTTCGGGCTGGCAAGCAGAACGGGCATCGAAATCAGATGGCTCCATGCCACGTTGAATAGCGCGCTCACGACGAACTGACAAAGGGGCGCTGATGACCAAAATTTCATCAGCCAAGCCAAATGCATCCTCAAAACCAGTCGGAGCAGAAACCTCGACCACCGCAAAAGGATAACGGGGAGATGAAACAGTACAACAAACCGGATCGAGAATCCTAAGCGAAAGCTGTTCAATCAGAATGGGATGCACGATGTCATTGAGCCGTGCGACCGAATCAGGAGAAGCGAAAGCTCGAGAAGCGAGGATGCCGCGGCGAATGCCGCCTTCCTCATCCAAAATGTCCCAACCGAATTCATCCGCGAGTGTATTGACGATATCAGAGCCCGGCACATACAGCGATTTTGCAAGCTCATCCAGATCGATAAGCATAGCGCCACGAGATTCGAAATAGCGGCAGGCAGTCGACTTACCCGAAGCAATATTGCCCAAGACAAATACGGTAAACATCAAGCCCTCCCTAACGCCAATGCGAGTAATTATCGCTCAAATACACTAGATGGACTCAAAATACAGCCAAACAGTAAGAGCGTATACGGGGGAGCTAGGTCCCAAAGTACAACGTGTATATAACCCAAAAAAGGGGGAGGCCGCGAGGC
>CABRZY010000058.1 GCA_902475475.1 uncultured Collinsella sp. | reverse complement strand
CCGTTAGCCGATGATGCGAGGGCGCTCGGCGTTTTCGACTGGTTTATGCACGCAAAGTCTGGGAATATACAAGTCGCATGTCTTACTGTCTAACCAGTTGCGCCAAGGAGGCACCATGGACTACAAGATTACCGGCTACGAGCCCGCCCAGCTGTTCCATTTCTTTGAGGAGGTCAGCGCGATCCCCCGTGGGTCTGGCAACGAGAAGGGCATCAGCGATTTCCTGCTCGCGTTTGCCAAGGAGCGCGGTCTCGATGTGTATCAGGACGAGGTCTACAACGTCATCATTCGCAAGCCCGCATCTGCCGGCGCCGAGAATGCCCCGACCGTGATGCTGCAGGGCCACATCGATATGGTGTGCGACAAGTTGGGCTCCGTTGAGCACGACTTTACGACCGATGGTATCGACCTGGTCGTCAAGGACGGCGTCCTTACCGCCAACGGCACCACCCTGGGCGCCGACAATGGTATCGCCGTCGCGCTTATGCTTACTGTGCTCAACGACGATTCGATTGCCCATCCGGCCCTCGAGTGCGTGTTCACCACCGACGAGGAGACTGGCCTGGTCGGCGCCGAGACGCTCGACAAGTCCCAGATTAGCGCCCGCACCATGATTAACCTTGACTCCGAGGAAGAGGGCGTTGCCACCGTCAGCTGCGCCGGCGGCGTCGTCGTTACCTACACCTGCCCGATCGCGCGCGAGCACAAGACCGGTAGCACCCTCACGCTCGACATTTCCGGTCTGTTGGGCGGCCACTCCGGCAGTGATATCAATCTGGAGCGCGGCAACGGAAACCTCATCATGGCCCGCATCATCGACCGCCTGATGGTCGCCGGTGAGCCCGCCATCGTCAGCTTCAACGGCGGCACCAAGGACAACGCCATCAACCGTGAGTGCAAGGCCGTTCTGGTCTATGCCGATCACGCTGCCGCCGAGGCCGCGGCCGAGATCGCCCGTGGCATCATCGCCGACGTCACTGCCGAGCTCGAGGTCTTCGACCCCGGCTTTACCTGCACTGTCGAGATTGCCGACGACGCCGAGGTCGAAGCCATGGACCAGAAGTCCGCGCTTGCCCTCATCCGTGCCCTGCGTCTTGCCCCTAACGGCGTGATTCGCCGCAACGTCGCCACCGACGGCTCCGTCGAGGTTTCCTCCAACATCGGTGTGGTTGCCACCTCTGACGACCAGGTCAAGATCATGCTGTCCCCGCGCTCCTCGATCACCTCGCTGCAGAACGAGTTCAAGGACCGCCTGCAGACGCTTGCCGATGTCCTGGGCTTCGACGCCAAGTTTGAGTTTGAGTATCCCGGCTGGAGCTATGCCGAGCATTCGCCGGTCCGCGACATCTTTGTCGAGAGCTATCGCGAGCTCTTTGGCTCCGAGCTGCGCATCGAGTCCATTCACGCCGGCCTTGAGTGCGGCCTGTTTGCCGAGGCCCTGCACGGCCTGGACGCCATCGCCGTGGGTCCGACGCTCTCCGATGTCCACACCCCGGACGAGAGCATGGAGCTCGCTTCTGCCGAGCGCTTCTACGAGCTGCTCATCGACGTGCTCAAGCGCCTCGCTGCGTAAAGGTTGCGCTAGCAGCAGTCCGAGCCACGTGCTAGCGGATTGCAAATGACATTACGAGAGGGGGCACCCGAGCTTTTGCGACGGGTGTCCCCTCTCTTCTTTTGGGAAATGGGAGATTACGGACACCTAGCCCATATCCGCCTTGATGAGGTCGAGGGTGCGCTGACAGTTTTCGCAGACGGGGCCGAGCATATGCTCGCGCAGGTCCGCCATGCCGGGCAGGTCGGCGTATTCGTCCATGACCTCTTCCATGCAAATGGGCACCTCGTAGGCGAGGTCCATCATGGTCGCAAAGCAAAACTTCTCGGATAGCCCGGCATCGGTGAGCGTCGCCTCCAGCGCGGGGTCTCCCATACCGTGGTATCGGCGGATAGCACCTGGACCGATGCGCCCCACACGATTTTCGCCGCCAACGCTCATGGCGAGGCGCGCTTTTCGCCGCATACGTTCGTATGCTAAGCCCGATGCGACATCGTACATGGGTGCGAGCGCCGCGTTTGTGCCTTTGCCTAGGATGAGCGAGTAGTTTTTAGCGTGTGCGTCAGGCGCTCCGATAATGGCGTTATAGAACAACATATAGGTAAAAAGCACAAGATTCATGTGGTGGGGGACTGTGTTAATCAGTCGTTCTTGGATGTCTCGTGTAGTTGGTCCTCCGTCGGCGGTGTATTTCTGGGTTGGCAATACACCGAGTGCCTGGCAAAAGTCCTCCTGATGCAGCCTTTCGATATTTCCGCTGCTATTGACCATTCTGTCGTACCGTTCAACGACGAGCGCAGCTTCGTCTTCAAATGTGCAATAGGAGACGTTGGCAGTTGGAATGCCAACACGCCGAGCTGTTTTCATGCAGACGAATTCGTTTAAGGCCTGATGTTTGAACCCAACGACACCATTTTTGAAGATATGGGTAGTGGGGGATGACCCTAGACATTCGCACCATTGTCCATCATGCCAAGCTAGTGCAAATTTGCCTTGGTTGCCGCCCAGGGACCAGCTTTCGTTGGAGCCCATCCATGTCTCTCTTTCGTCATCGCGAATTGCTTTGAGCTTGTGAGCGATTTGAGAATTGGTAAGCGGGCGGTATGCTGAGACCCTGCCGTGGGCGGCATCTAATTGATCGGCTCGACAAAACTGAACGGCCCCCGCGCAGTCAAGACCGATATGGCACAAGAGGGCGACGGGGTTGTTGGATGCAACGTCATGCTCGGCGGCAATAGCGCGACGCTGCTCTTGGCTGTCGGGCAAAAGGCCAAATAGGAACGGACGGACGATGTTATGGCCATATGTGCGATTGGAAAGCGGCATTGTTAACGATAGCGGTGCTCCGCGATAGGTTGGGGCGTATACAAAGCTGCAGAGTCCATGCTCGTCTTGCCGGAGAGTGCCGGCGATTTCGCCACAAATGAGGGTCGCAAGCTCCATTTCTGCCATTTATTTCACAACCTTACAGCCAAAGGAGAGGTCTGAAGTGCCGGAAAGGCCTTGCTCGGCTGCGATTTGGGCCAGCAAGGCACCATAGAAAGCTGGCGTTCCTTGTCGAGCGGGTCGTCTGCCTACGCTTGGCTTTGGCAGGGCATTCGAGTTCGCGATAGGGAGGTCCGCTATCGTCATCGGATGTTCGGAGGGTGATGCGATGGAGTCGTTATCGCTTTGCGCAAAGAGACCTATGCCGAGTGCGTTAAAGACGGTCAACAGCTTGTCGAGCCGAATGCCCGTGGCATCTCCCAGCTCGAGCGATGCGAGCAGGCGCTCCGAAACACCGGCCTTATTAGCGAGGGCGGCACGGGTGAGACCCTGAGCCTCGCGTGCCTGGCGCACGTAGATGCCAGCTTGGCGCGGTGTGGTGATGGGAAGGGTATCCACGGCGATCTCCTAACGTGCAGACTTTTGCATCATAGTATGACATGCAAAAGTCTGCATGAAAAGGCCTCATGCAAAACTCTGCATGAGGCCTCATCCGGACGTTTAGTTTTGAAGGGTGTTTTACAGCGCCAAAATCCCCAGATGCTCCAGCAAAATCTTGAGGCCGATGAGGGCGAGCACGACGCCACCCACGATGGTGGCGGGCTTTTCGTAGCGCGCGCCAAAGGTGTGGCCGATCGCTACGCCGGCAACGGAGAAGACAAAGGTCGTGATGCCAATGAGCGACACGGCGGGAACGATATCGACCGAGAGCGCGGCAAACGAGATGCCCACGGCAAGCGCGTCAATCGAGGTGGCGATGGCAAGGATTAGATATTCGCCCAGGTCGATCTTTTCGGCATCCTTGCCGTCGCCTTCGTTCTCGTCCTCAGTAAAGGCTTCCCACAGCATCTTGCCGCCGATAAAGGCGAGCAGGATAAAGGCGATCCAGTGGTCGATGGGGCTGATGATGCCCATGAACTGGCTACCAAGGGCCCACCCAATTACGGGCATGCCGGCCTGGAAACCGCCAAAGAACAGGCCGAGTATCACGGCGATCTTAAGGTTGATCCTTTTCATGCCAAGGCCCTTGCAGATGGATACGGCAAAAGCGTCCATAGAAAGGCCGATAGCGAGCAACACAAGCTCTGCGAGTCCCATAGTCTGGCTCCCTCTCTGCGGGCGGGCCCGCGTGTACCTCTTGGGGGAGTAACAAAAAAGACCCGTGGCGTACGCGTTGCGCGCACAGCCACGAGTCTCGTTCATTAAGGCAAGCCAGGCCGCATCGGCCAGTGTGTTGACTTGCCGCGCCACCGGAGGCGAACCCGATCACGCGACTACTCCCTCATTTATGCGAATCCCGATGCTACCACATGAACAGCTGATTTGGGTTGGGCTCTCAGCTGTGTTCGCTCATTCTGTAAGCATCGGATTTCGCAAGCGCCGCAGGGACAAACCGTGAGAAACTATTTAGCGTTTATGGAGCGTATACGATGGGAGCGATGCCTTGGATAAGAACGAGCTGCAAAAGCGTATGGAACAGGCCATCCGCCTGACGGCACCTGGTCAGCCGATCCGCACCGCCCTCGACATGATCATCGCCGGTCACCTGGGCGCCCTTATCTGCGTCGGCGACACCGAAAACGTGCTCGCTGCCGGTAACGACGGCTTCCCGCTCAACATTTCGTTTACCTCGAACCGCCTGTTCGAGCTTTCCAAGATGGACGGCGCCATCGTTATCGATGGCGACCTCACCCAGATCCTGCGCGCCAACTTCCACCTCAATCCCGATCCCTCGCTCGCCACGAGTGAGACGGGCATGCGTCACCGTACTGCCGCTCGCATGTCGGTGCTCACCGATGCCATCGTGATCTCGGTTTCGGCTCGTCGCGCCGTCGTCAACGTGTACGTCCACGGCAAGAGCTACGAGATCCAGCCCGTCACCACCATCATGAGCTCGGTCAACCAGCTCGTCGCCACGCTCCAGACTACCCGTCAGTCGCTCGATCGCTCCCTGCTGCGCCTGACGGCCCTTGAGCTCGACGACTACGTCACACTCGCCGACATTACCGGTATTTTCTCGAGCTTCGAGATCATGCAGCAGGCAAAGACCGAGCTTAAGGATTGCATTGTCAAGCTGGGTAACCAGGGTAAGCTCGTGCAGATGCAGCTCGAGCAGCTCGCGGGCTCCAGCATGGATACCGAATACGACTTGATGATCCGCGACTACGCGAGCGATTCCTCTGAGGCCAACGCCGAGAAGATTCGCGCCGAGCTGAGCCGTATGACGCCTAAGGACCTGTCCGACCCGCAGCACGTGGCGGCAGTTCTGGGCTATGACGACTTGGACGAGGACTCCGTCATGACGCCGCTGGGCCTGCGCACGCTTTCGCGCGTGTCCGTCGTGCGCGACGGCGTGGCCGAGAAGATCGTCGACGAGTACGGCTCGCTGCAGGAGCTCATGGACGACATCAGCGAGGATCCGGAGCGCTTGGGCGACTTTGGCGTCAACAACCCTGCCATTCTTGCGGACTCGCTGTACCGCATGAAGGGCACCAAACAGGGGAACGCATAATGGCGCCCGTATGCGCCGTGGTCGTTGCCGGCGGCAGCGGCCAGCGCTTTGGAAATCCCGGCGGCAAGCAGCTCGTTAATGTGGCGGGCCGTCCGCTCATGAGCTGGTCCATCCGCGCGTTCGATCGTAGCGATAAGGTCGGCCATATCGTCGTGGTTTGCCCTGCCGAGCGCCGTGCCGAGATGCGCCGCCTGGCCATTGACCCGTTTGACTATGACACGCCCATCAGCTTTGCCGATGCCGGCGATACCCGTCAGGATTCCACCCGTGCCGGCGTGCATGCGGTTCCGGCGGGTTTCGAATATGTCGCCATCCACGACGGCGCTCGTCCGCTCATTACGACCGAGGCCATCGACCACGCTATCGACGTGCTCGTGAGCGACCGTGCCCTCGACGGTGTCGTGTGCGGTCAGCCCGCGATCGACACACTCAAGATCGTTGACGGCGATAATATCGTCGAGACGCCGCCACGTGAGCTCTACTGGGCAGCGCAGACGCCGCAGATCTTTAGCGTCGATGCTATGAAGCGCGCCCACGCTGCAGCCATTGCCGAGGGCTTTATCGGTACCGATGATTCGTCGCTGGTCGAGCGCATGGGCGGGCGCGTCCGCTGTGTCCAGAGCCCACGCGATAACCTTAAGGTGACGGTGCCCGAGGACCTGCGTCCCGTAACCGCGATTCTGCTCGGTCGCATGGCCGAGGGAGAGGATCTTCCCCATGTTCAGTAACCTGCGCATTGGCCATGGCTACGACGTTCACCGTCTGGTGGAGGGGCGTCGATGTATCATCGGCGGTGTCGACATTCCCTACGAGCGCGGCCTGCTGGGCCACTCGGATGCTGATGTGCTCGCGCACGCCTTGGCCGACGCCATTCTGGGCGCCTGTCGCGGGGGAGACATCGGCAAGCTATTCCCCGATACCGACCCTGCCTACGAGGGCGCCGACTCGATGGTGCTACTTGCCCGCGTAATGGACTATGCGCGTGAGCTGGGCTTTGAGTTTGTCGATGCCGACTGCACCATTGCCTGCCAGCAGCCTAAGATCACCCCGCATCGCGATGCCATGCGCGCCAACCTTGCCCATGCCCTGGGCGTTGACGTCGAAAATGTAGGCGTCGCCGCCACTACGACCGAAAAGCTCGGTTGGGAAGGCCAGGGCGAGGGAATCGGCGCCTGGGCCGTCTGCCTGCTACAGAAAACCGTTAAGGAGTAACGAATGCGTATCTACAACAGCGCTACCCATAAAAAGGAAGAGTTCCAGCCCATCGAGTCCGGCAAGGTCCGCATGTATGTGTGCGGTCCCACGGTCTACGACAACATCCACATCGGCAATGCCCGCACGTTCATCAGCTTTGACGTGATTCGTCGCTGGCTCATCGCGAGCGGCTACGAGGTCACGTTCGCCCAGAACCTCACCGATGTCGATGACAAGATCATCAAGCGCGGCAACGAGCAGGGCCGCACTGCCGCCGAGGTCGCGACGGAGTTCTCCGACAAGTTCATCGGCGTCATGCGCGCCGCCAACGTGCTCGATCCCGATGTGCGCCCCCGCGCCACCAAGGAGATCGGTCCCATGATCGCCATGATCAAGACGCTCATCGAGCAGGGCCACGCTTACGCCGCCGATAACGGCGACGTGTACTTTGCCGTGCGCAGCGATCCCAACTATGGTCAGGTCTCGGGCCGCAACATCGATGACCTTATGGTGGGTGCGCGCATCGAGGAGAACGAGGACAAGAACGACCCGCTCGACTTTGCCCTGTGGAAGGCCGCCAAGCCCGGCGAGCCCAGCTGGCCGAGCCCCTGGGGCGAGGGCCGTCCCGGTTGGCACACCGAGTGCGCCGCCATGGTGCATCGCTACCTGGGCACTCCGATCGACATCCACGGCGGCGGCTCCGACCTTGCCTTCCCGCATCACGAGAACGAGTGCGCTCAGGCCACCTGCGCCTGGCACCAGGGCTTCTCCAACACCTGGATGCACACGGGCATGCTGCTGGTAGACGGCGAGAAGATGTCCAAGTCGCTCGGCAACTTCTTTACGCTGGCCGAGGTCCTCGAGCAGCACTCCGCTGCCGCCCTGCGCCTGCTGATGCTGCAGACGAGCTATCGCTCGCCGCTCGACTTTTCTTGGGAGCGCCTGGAGGGTGCCGAGAACTCGCTCACGCGTATCGCCGGTACGGTCGAGAACCTGCGCTGGGCCGCGAACCATGCGACGGCCGATGCCGATGAGGCAGCATCCGAGGCGTTTGCCGCCAAGGCCGCCGAGACCCGTGCCACCTTTAAGGAGTGCATGGACGACGACTTTAACACCGCTGGTGCCATGGGTGCCGTCTTTGGCTTTGTGACCGAGTGCAACCAGTACCTGGAGCAGGCGGGCGACGCTGCCGACAAGGCCGCCGCGCTTGCCGCCGCCGACACGCTGGCCGAGCTGCTCGATACGCTTGGCGTTGAGCTCCCCGAGCCCAAGGTCGAGTTGCCGCTGGGCCTGCTGGGCGTTGCCGCCGGTTTGGTTGCCTACACGGGCGACGACGTGGACGAGGCCGCTGCCAAGATTCTCGAGGCCCGTGCCGAGGCCCGTGCCGCCAAGAACTGGGATCTGGCCGACGCCATCCGCGACCAGCTCAAGGACCTCGGGCTGACGATTGAAGATACCGCCGCCGGCACTCGTATCAAATCTCTCTAATCCCCGCGGGTTTCCCAAGCACCCGACCTTGCCGTTCAAACCGTCGCTCGCGTACTCAAGTACGCGTCGCTCCTCTTTCACGGCAATCTCGGGCACTTGGAAAACCCGTACCGACCGCCCGAATTAATATTCATGGGCGGTCGTTTATTTTGTTTCGTTTGATAGTTGTATTTAGGAGGTCGCTTTATGGCCGACAATCGCAAGCGTGCGCCTCGTGGCGGCAAGCAGGCTGCTTCTGGCTCGCGTCCGATTCGCCGCAACGACCGCGCTGCCGCTCCCAAGGGCCAGCGCGAGCGCTCCCAAGCCCAGGCTGCACGTCCGCAGCGAGATCGCAACCGCGACAACGTTCAGGCTCTCAAGGGCGAGTTTATCGAAGGTCGCCGTGCTGCCGCCGAGGCGCTACGCACTGGTTTTCCCATCAAGTGTGCGCTCATTGCCGAGGGCGGGGAGCGCGATGCCGCCTTGTCGCGCCTGATCGATGACCTCAATGCCGCGGGCGTCCGCATTAAGTATGTGCCGCGCGCGCAGCTCGATGCGCTGTCGAGCCATGGCGCTCACCAGGGTATTGCGCTCGAGGTTGGCAACTTCCCCTATGCCGACGTCGCCGACATCCTCGGCCGCGCGGGTGACGGACCGGCGCTCGTCGTCGTGCTCGATCATGTGACCGACGACGGTAACTTTGGTGCCATTGTGCGCTCTGCCGAGGTCGTGGGCGCGGCGGGCGTCATCATTGCCAACAAGCGCGCCGCCGGCGTGACCGTTGGCAGCTACAAGACTTCTGCCGGTGCTGTCATGCACCTGCCTATCGCACAGGTTCCCAATATCGCCCGTGCGCTCGATGACCTCAAGGCCGCTGGCTTTTGGGTGGGCGGTGCCTCCGAGCACGCCGAGGGCAGCTGCTGGGATGCTCCCTTCGAGGGCCGCGTGGCGCTCGTCATGGGCTCCGAGGGCGACGGCATCTCGCGCCTGGTGCTTGAGAAATGCGACTTTTTGACCAAGCTTCCCCAGCGCGGCATGACCGAGAGCCTCAATGTTGCCCAGGCGACTACGGCCCTCTGCTTTGAGTGGCTGCGCCGCAACGCCGGCGAGCTCATGGGGGAGGAGTAGCGCATGTCCAAGAAGAACCGTGCCAAGTCCAAGGCCAAGCGCTTTGGCGAGGGCTCGGCCAAGCCGATTGTTTCGGCCGCGACCTACGGCGTGGGCGGCAATGCGTTTGCGCAGGCCATTGCCGACCCGGTCTCGACGGTGCACTCCAATAAGCCCGAGCTGTTGGTGGTCGACGGTTACAACGTGATCCACTGCACGCCGCGCTACGAAAAGCTCGTGTACGACCATTCCGACGATCCGTATTCCAGCGACGTCCACGATATGGCGCGCACCGCCCTCATCAACGACGTTGCTGCCTTTGCCCAGGGCCGTTACGAGGCCGTGATCGTGTTCGACGGCGCGGGCAATATCTCCAGTGAACGTCCCAACCTGCCGGCCCGCGGCGTGCGCATCGAGTTCTCGCCGACGGGTGTTTCAGCCGATACCGTGGTGCAAAAGCTCTGCATCGAGGCGCGCGAGGAAGGCCGCGCATGCTCCGTGGTATCGAGCGACGGCACGATCCAGGCCGTCGTCATGGGCAAGGGTGTCACGCGCATCTCGAGCCGTATGCTGGTGGACGAGATCAAACAGATCGACAACG
>CABRZY010000057.1 GCA_902475475.1 uncultured Collinsella sp. | reverse complement strand
AGCGTGCCGTGACCGGCTGCTCGTTTGATTCGCGCGCGGTCTCGGCAGGTGACGTATTCTTTTGCAAAGGTGCTGCCTTTAAGCCCGCGTTTTTGAGCATGGCGCTCGATGCGGGCGCCGTCGCATTTGTGTGCGAGGAGTCGCTGGTCGAGTCTCTGGAGCCGCTGGCGAAGGAGAGCGGTGCTGCGATGCTGGTTGTTGATAGTGTTCGCATGGCCATGGCCCTGTTGCCGCCGGAGGTCTACGACCGTCCCGACCACGACGTCAAGATCGTGGGCATCACCGGCACCAAGGGAAAGACCACGGCCGCTTTTATGCTCCAGTCCATCATCAAAGCGGCGGGCGAGTCCTGCGGCATGATCGGCTCGGTGA
This sequence comes from uncultured Collinsella sp., assembly GCA_902475475.1. GTDB lineage: Bacteria > Actinomycetota > Coriobacteriia > Coriobacteriales > Coriobacteriaceae > Collinsella. The sequence continues at coordinate 9,609 of CABRZY010000057.1, read as the reverse complement.
GTACCGACGATGGCATCGAGTGCTACGAGAGCACCAATACTACGCCCGAGGCCCCCGAGGTCTGGCGCCATATCGCCAACTGCCGCATGTCCGGTCGCCAGTCCATGGTCATGGAGGTCTCGAGCCAGGCGCTCAAGTACCAACGCGTCGAGAATCTGCCGTTTGACGTGGCGTGCTTCCTCAACATCGGCCGCGACCACATCTCGCCGATCGAGCACCCGACCTTCGAGGATTATTTTGAGAGCAAACTCAGGATCTTTGACCAGGCAAAGACCGCCGTGGTGAATCTGGGCACCGAAGAGGTCGACCGTGTGCTGGAGGCAGCGTCGACGGCCGAGCGCTTGGTGACCGTTGGCGTCGAGCATCCCGAGGCAAGCCTGTGGGCGAGCGACGTACGCATGGTCGGCTTTAGCATCGAGTTCAACTTGCATGGCCTGTGTGCCGACGAGTCCGAGGCGGGGGAGAAGGTCCTGCTGGGTATCGCGGGAGACTTTAACGTGGAGAACGCGCTGGTCGCTATCGCCGCTGCGCGCGAGATCGGCATCGGTATCGATGCCATCAAGAAGGGCCTCTCCAAACTGCGTGTGCCGGGCCGTATGGAGGTCGTGGAGTCGAAGGACGGCCGCGTGATCTGCGTCGTTGACTATGCGCACAACCAGCTTTCGTTCCGTTCGCTTTTCTCGTCGGTCAAGCGCGCGTTTCCCGCCAGCCCCGTCATTGCGCTGTTTGGCGCCGCCGGCGGCAAGGCTCAGGAGCGCCGCGAGCAATTGCCACGCGAGGCCGCACCATATTCCGACCTGATGATCTTTACGAACGAGGATCCAGCTCACGAGGACCCGATGAAGGTCTGTCGCGAGCTTGCCGAACATGTTCCCGACGATACGCCGAACAAGATCATCCTCGATCGCGAAGCCGCTGTGCATGCGGCGTTCAAGGCGGCGCGCGAGGAGTACGTCAACCCCGATGCTCCCACCATTGTCTTGCTGCTGGCAAAGGGTGACGAGGAGCTCATGCACGTGGGCGACGAGTTCGTGCCCATCGAGAGCGACCTTTCGCTGGCCAATCGCCTGATCGATGTTACCCAGTTTGACTAATGAACCATGATGGCGGCGGCGCCCTGAGTGCGCTGTCGCCATAAGCGTGTTCCCTCAATCAAAACATGCCGTCCAAGTCCAAACCCTTCTACGTAAACGGAGTAACCATGTCCCACAATACCCTGCCGACCGTCGCTGAGCTTTCGGGCGAGATGCGCGAGCGCTTGGCCAAGGTCAAGTACGTCTTTACCGACCTGGATGCCACGATGCTCGCACCCGGCTCGTGCGTGCTGCGCGACAACGACGGCAACCCCTCGACCAAACTCGTCGAGGCCGTCGTGGCGCTCGCTCGCGCTGGTATTCAGGTGGTTCCCACCTCGGGCCGCAACCGTACCATGATCCACGAGGACGCGCGCGTGCTCGGCCTCAACTCCTACATTGGCGAGATGGGCGGTCTGGTTATGTACGACCTCAAAGCCAACGATTGGGAGTATCTGACCGGCGACATGCCTTACGACCCCGCCTGCGGCCTCACACCGCACCAGGTGATCGAGCAGACCGGCGTGTGCGAGAAGATCCTTGCCCGCTGGCCGCACAAGATCGAGTATCACAACGACATGTCGACCGGCTACAAGTACCGCGAGGTCACCGTCGGCATGCGCGGCGATGTGCCCGACAATGAGGTCCAGGCCATTCTGGACGAGGCCGGCTGCGGCCTGGTGTGGGCCTGTAACGGTCACCTGACGCATCTGTCCAAGCCGACGACGCTCGAGCTCGATCGTGTCGAGGACGGTCGCGCATTCAACATCAATCCTGCGGGCCTCAACAAGGGCGTCGCCATTACGCGCTTCTGCGAGCACCTGGGGATCGAGCGCGAGGAGACGCTCGCGCTCGGCGACTCCGAGTCCGACTTCTACATGGCCGATCATGTGGGCACGTTCTGCCTGGTCGAGAATGGCCTGACGAGTGCCGGCGCGCCCGAGTTCCTGGCTGCTTGCGAGAACGCTTTCGTTACGCGCGGCAAAATTGTCGACGGTTGGGCGGCGACGGCAGAGCTGCTGGTCGCGGCGCGTTCGTAGCGCGGCGCCGCCGCACTTGGACATGTCTTTTCGAGAGAGACTGGTGAGGTAATGTCCGATATCGAGAATCCGGCAGGCGACACGCGCCCGATTGGCGTGTTCGATTCTGGTTTGGGCGGTCTGACGGTTGCGCGCGCGATTGCGACGGCGCTGCCGCACGAGTCCGTCTACTACTTTGGCGACACCAAGCGCTGCCCCTACGGCACCCGCACCGAGGATGAAGTGCGCTCGTTTGCGTTGCAGGCGGGTCGTTGGCTTTCGAAGCACGACGTCAAGATTATGGTCATCGCCTGCAACACGGCGACCGCTGCGGCCTTGCGTCTGGCCCAGCAGGTGCTTGACGTTCCCGTGATCGGCGTGATCGCGCCGGGTGCCCGTGCGGCAATCAACAGCACCCGCTCGCGTCGCGTGGGCGTGCTCGCCACCAACCTCACCATCCGCTCGGGCGCCTACACGCGCGCCATTCAGGATCTAGATGCCGGTGTCGATGTATACGGCTGTCCTGCCTCGAGCTTTGTCGAGGTTGTCGAACACGAGCTCGCCTCGGGTGCACATCTGCAGGAACAGTGGCTTGAGAACGAGGACATCTTCGATACGCCTGCCGTGCGTGCGCTGGTGGGTGCCACGGTTGAGCCGCTACGCGACCACGGTATCGATACCGTGGTGCTCGGCTGTACGCATTTCCCGCTGTTGGTGGGACCTATCCGCCATGCGCTGGGGCCTGGGGTGCGCGTCGTGAGTTCCGCCGAGGAGACTACACGCGAGCTGACCGATATCCTCACGCGCCGCGAGCAGCTGGCGGGCGACGACGCCGAGCCGCAGCATCGTTTTGCCACGACGGCCGATAACATTGCCGAGTTTGCGGTGGCGGGCAGCTTTATCTTTGGTCAGCCGCTCAAGAGCATCGAACATATCGATATCGATGAGCTGAAATAGATGTAAGGCAGCCGCCAAAGCCTTCGCCACATCTTTTGCCGAAAGGAAATTTCTATGGAGTACATGCAGGTCAACCGCGCCAACGGTCGCGCCGCCAACGAGTTGCGCCCCGTTAAGCTCACCCGTGGCGTCATGAAGCACGCCCACGGCTCGTGTTTGGCCGAGTTCGGTGACACGCGCGTGCTGTGCGCCGCCACTATCGAGGAGGGCGTGCCGGGCTGGCGAAAGGGAGCTAAGGCCGGCTGGGTGACCGCGGAATACGCCATGCTGCCGGCGTCGACCGGCAAGCGCTGCAAGCGCGAACACGCCAACCGCAAGGGTCGCTCCATGGAGATCGAGCGCCTCATTGGCCGCAGCCTGCGTACCGTCGTCAACATGAAGGCGCTCGGCGAGTACACCGTCACCGTCGACTGCGATGTGATTCAGGCCGATGGCGGCACGCGTACAGCGAGCATCACCGGCGCCTGGGTGGCGCTGCACGACGCCCTCGCCATGTGGGTCGAGGCGGGCAAGATCGAACGCATCCCGCTTATCGGCCAGGTGGCTGCCATCTCCATGGGCGTTGTCGACGGCAATACGCTGCTTGACCTCGATTATTCGGAGGACAGCCATGCCGAGGTCGACATGAACCTCGTCGCCACCGACACCGGCGAGATGATCGAGCTCCAGGGTACCGGCGAGCAGGCGCCCTTCGACCGCAAACGCCTCAACGCCCTGCTCGACCTGGGCGACAAGGGTATCGTCGAGCTCATCGAGCTTCAGCGCCAAGCCATCGCCTAACCTGCCAAAAGGGACAGGTTTATTTTGGTAGGTTTTATCTGCTGAAATGCTGCGTTGAAAGGTCCGATCGCCTGAGAGGGGAGAGGTCAAGTGCCCAAACGCCCCTCACGCGGCTTGCTATAGAGACAAGGAGGCCAGTCATGGCACTTGAGAAGATTGACATCGACACCCTCGACCCGGCGGCGACCATCGTCGTGGCAACGGGCAACGCCCATAAGCTCACCGAGATCGAGGCCATTTTGGGCAAGGTCATGCCCGAGGTGCGCTTTGTGGCGCTCGGCCAGCTGGGTGATTTTGAGGATCCCGAGGAAAACGGCACGACGTTTTTGGAGAACGCCATCATCAAGGCGCAGGCTGCGGTCGAGGAGACGGGTCTTATGGCCATTGCCGACGATTCGGGCTTGGTCGTCGACGCGCTGGACGGTGAGCCCGGTGTGTATAGCGCGCGCTACGCGGGCGTTCACGGCGACGACGCCGCCAACAATGCCAAGCTGCTCGTGAATCTGGATGGCGTGGCCGACGAGGATCGCACCGCGCGCTTTATGAGCGTCGTCGCGCTCATCGACACGGACGGTTTGGTCACCTATGGCGAGGGCGCCTGCGAGGGCGTTATCGCGCACGAGGGCCGCGGCGATCACGGCTTTGGCTACGACCCGCTGTTCCTGCCGGTCGACACGCCGGGCAAGACCATGGCCGAGCTGACGGCTGACGAGAAGAACGCCATCAGCCATCGTTTCCACGCGCTCGAGCATCTGTCCGCCAAGCTGACGGGCGAGGAGTAGACCGTGCGTGCGGTGGTGCAGCGCGTGCTCAACGCCGGCGTGACGGTCGACGGCGAGTGCGTGGGCCGCATTGGACGCGGCTACCTGGTGCTGCTGGGTGTGGGCCATGGCGATACGCATGCCGAGGCCGACAAGCTGTGGGGCAAGCTCCGCGGGCTGCGTATCAACGAGGACGAGAACGGCAAGACCAACTTGGCGCTTGCCGATGTCGACGGCGAGGTGCTCGTGGTGTCGCAGTTCACGCTGTTCGCTGACTGCCGCCACGGTCGCCGTCCGTCGTTTACCGATGCCGGCGCGCCCGATGTTGCCAACGAGCTCTACGAGTACTTCCTGACGCTCGTTCGTCAAGATGTCGAACACGTGGCGCACGGCATCTTTGGCGCCGATATGAAAGTCGATCTTGTCAACGACGGTCCGTTCACCATCGTCTTGGACACCGACAATCTTTAGGTTACGCGGTTTTACCAAACCGCGTAACAACTGGTCATGCGAGGTTGTCGTCTGGTACGTATTCGAGACCGGGCTTTTTAGCTACTTGCGTTTGGCGGCAGCAGGGTGCTATAGTATTAGAGTTTTGTCTATCTTAGGGGTATTATCCCCTTTTTGAATTGCACCTTCTGGAGGCCCTGTTCATGGAAGAGATGGAAGTCAATCACGTCGACGACATCCACGAGAAGCTGACCGATATGGTGGGCGATCGCGTCAAGGTGAAGGCCAACATGGGCCGTACCCGCGTCGTCGAGCGCATGGGCACCATCAAGAGCGTCCACCCGGCCGTCTTCATTGTCGAGGTCGACGAGCGTCGCGGCCGCAAGTCGCGTCAGTCCTACCAGTATATCGATGTCCTCACCGGCCAGGTCGAGTTGTTCGACCCCGAGAGCGGCGAGCATATCTTTACCCCGCTCGGCAATCAGCTCGAGGAGCATTAACGGTGACCGATCGGTCCCTGACTCTTTCCGCGCCGGCAAAGATTAACCTCTACCTGGGGGTTCATACCGAGCGCGATGGCCGCGGCTACCACAGGGTCGATTCCCTGATGGCGGCCGTCGGTCTTTCCGATACCGTGACGGTCACGCCGTCGCAGGCGCTGACCGTCCAGACGGTTCCAGCATCAGATTTTCCCACGCAAAAGAATACGGCGTATCGGGCTGCGGTTGCTATGGCCGAGCATTATGGTCGCGAGGCAAACATCTGCGTGACGATTGAGAAGCGCATTCCATTGTGCGCCGGCTTGGGCGGCCCCTCGACGGATGCGGCCGCGGTCATTGTCGCCTTGGCAGAGCTCTGGGGCATTGATCGCACCGACCCAGCGCTCGACGATATTGCGCGGGGCATTGGTGCTGACGTCCCGTTCTTTTTGCACGCGAGTCCTGCGTTCTACGTAGGTGGGGGAGACGTGCTGGCAACTGAGTACCCCGCGCTGCCCGCGACGCCCGTCGTGCTGGTCAAGCCGCGCGAGGCAAGCGTTTCGACAATTGAAGCCTATCGACGTTTTGACGAGGCCCCGGTGCCTGCGGACAAGCCCGGCGCGATAGCTTCTGCCTTGCGTGCTGGTGATGCCGAGACGGCATATGCACTCATCCATAACAACCTTGGTGTCATTTCCGCACAGATGGAGTCGCAGATTCAAACGGTCCTCGACTGGCTGTGTAAACAGGACGGAACCGTTGCTGTAGATGTGTGCGGATCGGGTGCCTGCTCGTTTGCCATTTGCGACACCGCTGCCACGGCCGAAAGGCTTGCCGATGCTGCCCAGCAAAATGGCTGGTGGACCTGCGCGACTGAGCTTATTCCCAACACGGTTCAAATCGACGCGCCAAAGAAATAAAAATTTCTCTAGCACGCGGCGAAAATCTTTGTTACTATAGTCGAGCTAACGGGTTGTGGCTCAGTTTGGTAGAGCACTGCGTTCGGGACGCAGGGGTCGCTGGTTCAAATCCAGTCAACCCGACCAGAGCATGAGGAGGGACCGCTTCTTGCGGTCCCTTTTTTTAGCTAGTGTTGTGATACCGCGATACCCGCGGTATACTCATTCGAGCTTGTCTCGCTGTATTGTGGAGGTCTACATGTTTGGACTGAGGGCTCCTGAGCTCATCATTATTCTCGTCGTTGTCCTGATTATCTTCGGGCCCAAGAACCTGCCGAAGCTCGGCAAGTCCCTCGGCTCTACCGTCAAGAATATCCGTGAGGGTATGGAGGGCGACGATAAGGCCGAGACCAAGCAGGCCGAGGAGGTCGTGGTCGAGCAGTCCGAGGAGGACAAGGAGATCGCTGAACTCGAGGCCAAGCTCGCTGCTGCCAAGAAGAAGCAGGCAGAGGACAGCGACGCGGACGCAGAGTAGTCCCATCCCTTTGGGGTGAGCACCTGACCGGCTTGCCCGCAGGCTAGCCGGTCTTTTTCGTTTTGTTGACAGTTGATTGTTTGATCAGAGTTGGGGAGATATCCGTATGGACGCAAGCCAGATCGTACTGACCGCTGAGGGCCGCCAGAAGCTCGTCGAGGAGCTCGCTTGGCGTGAGGGCGATTACGCCAAGGAGATCGTCGAGGACATCAAGGAAGCCCGCGCGTTCGGCGACCTTTCGGAGAACTCCGAGTACGACGCCGCTAAGGACAAGCAGGCCCAGAACGCCGCTCGTATCGCCGAGATCCAGGCCATCCTCGCCAACGCTCAGGTTGCTGCCACCACGGGCGACCTGACCGTCTCCATCGGTTCCACCGTTTCGCTGATTGATCCCAACGGCGAGGTCATGGAAGTCACGCTCGTCGGTACCACCGAGACCAACTCGCTCGAGCACAAGATTTCCAACGAGTCTCCGGTCGGTCACGCCATCATCGGTCACGGCGAGGGCGACTCCGTCGAGGTCGTTACGCCTTCCGGCAAGACTCGCGTCTACACCATCGCCAAGATCGCACGCTAGACCACGGTCCCGCGTAAAGGTATGTTTTCGCTCCCTGGGACCGAATCCTGGGGAGCGTTTTAGTTTGAGGAGCTAACTTATGGCAGAGAACCAGAACGCCGCCGATCAGGCATCGACGCTCAACGACGAGCGCGCCACCCGCCTGGCCAAGCGCGCCGCCCTGTTCGAGGCGGGCCAGAACCCCTATCCCGAGCACTCTGAGCTTGAGGACTACGTCGCCGATATCGAGACTAAGTACGCCGAGCTTGCCGATGGCGAGGACACCGAGGACGTCGTGAAGATCGCCGGCCGCGTGGTCGCCAAGCGCGGCCAGGGCAAGATAATGTTCATCGTCGTGCGCGATGCGACTGCCGAGATTCAGCTGTTCTGCCGCATCAACGACATGGACGAGGCTGCCTGGAATACGCTCAAGGCCCTCGACCTGGGCGACATCCTGGGCGTGACCGGCGTGGTCGTGCGCACCCAGCGCGGCCAGCTTTCCGTTGCCCCTAAGAGCGCGACCCTGCTTTCCAAGGCCGTTCGTCCACTGCCCGAGAAGTTCCACGGTCTTTCCGACAAGGAGACCCGCTATCGCCAGCGCTATGTTGACCTGATCGCCAACGACGACGTTCGCGAGACCTTCCGTAAGCGTTCGCAGATTCTCTCCACCTTCCGTCGCTTTATGGAGTCCGACGGCTACATGGAGGTCGAGACCCCCATCCTGCAGACCATCCAGGGCGGCGCTACTGCCAAGCCGTTCATTACCCACTTCAACGCGCTCGATCAGGAGTGCTACCTGCGTATTGCCACCGAGCTGCACCTCAAGCGCTGCATCGTCGGTGGTTTTGAGCGCGTGTTCGAGATCGGCCGCATCTTCCGTAACGAGGGCATGGACCTCACCCACAACCCCGAGTTCACCACGATGGAGGCCTACCGTGCCTTCTCCGACCTCGAGGGCATGAAGGCGCTCGCCCAGGGCGTCATTAAGGCGGCTAACAAGGCCATCGGCAACCCCGAGGTCATCGAGTACCAGGGCCAGACCATCGACCTTTCTGGTGAGTGGGCCAGCCGTCCCATGACCGACATCGTCTCCGATGTGCTCGGCAAGCAGGTCACCATCGACACGCCGGTCGAGGAGCTTGCTTCCGCCGCGCGCGAGAAGGGCCTGGAGATTAAGCCCGAGTGGACCGCCGGCAAGATTATCGCCGAGATCTACGATGAGCTGGGCGAGGACACCATCGTCAACCCGACCTTCGTGTGCGATTACCCCATCGAGGTCAGCCCGCTTGCCAAGCGTTTTGAGGACGACCCGCGCCTGACGCACCGCTTTGAGCTGGTTATTGCCGGTCACGAGTACGCCAACGCGTTCTCCGAGCTCAACGACCCGGTCGACCAGGCCGAGCGCTTTGCCGCCCAGATGGCCGAGAAGGCCGGCGGTGACGACGAGGCCATGGAGTACGACGAGGACTACGTGCGCGCCCTCGAGTACGGTATGCCTCCCGCGGGTGGCATTGGCATTGGTATCGACCGCGTGGTCATGCTGCTCACCAACCAGGCTTCTATCCGCGACGTGCTGCTGTTCCCGCACATGAAGCCCGAGAAGGGTTTCCAGTCCGGTGCCGCTGCCGCCAAGGCTGCCGAGGCCGGCAACGCCGCGAGCCCGTTCGTTAAGTCGCTTAAGCCCACGCTCGATTACTCCAAGATCGCCGTTGAGCCGCTGTTTGAGGAGTTCGTCGACTTTGATACCTTCTCCAAGAGCGACTTCCGCGCTGTGAAGGTCAAGGCATGCGAGGCCGTCAAGAAGTCCAAGAAGCTGCTGAACTTTACGCTCGACGACGGCACCGGCACCGACCGCACCATCCTCTCCGGTATTCACGCTTATTACGAGCCCGAGGACCTGGTTGGCAAGACCTTGCTCGCCATCACCAACCTGCCTCCGCGCAAGATGATGGGTATTCCCAGCTGCGGCATGCTGATCAGCGCTGTCCACGAGGAGGAGGGCGAGGAGCGCCTCAACCTGATCCAGCTTGACGCTTCCATCCCCGCCGGCGCAAAGATGTACTAACTTGTTACGCGGTTCTACGAACCGCGTAACGGCTC
>CABRZY010000056.1 GCA_902475475.1 uncultured Collinsella sp. | reverse complement strand
GAAAATCGATGACGGCGTCCGTGATCCCACCATCCACTCGCCGAACGTGACACCGTCGAGATAGACGACCTTATCGACGAGAATTTCCTCATGCTTCCCCAAGGCTCGTTCGTAAGCGAGCTCGTCCTTTCCCTTTGTCGCGAAGCTGGATTTGGCCCACGCGTTACGTTCACCGGCAAACGAGCCGAGAACATCATCTCTCTTGTCGCACGCGGCGCCGGCGTCTCATTCCTCATGCGCAAGCCGGCGGAATCGCTTGCCAGCGGAAAGGTAGCCCTGGTGCCGCTTGAGCCCGCGACGACCTCCGAGGTCAGGCTCTACCTCAAGCGGAACGCCGCGCACTCGCAGGCGGTCGTCTCGTTCATCGGCTTCCTCCCCTACCGTCAGCTCCTGCAGGGCGACCGTGCGTCTTCCACCGCGGCACGACCGTCATAATCCCCGCTGCTCCACAACCGCAGACTTGTGTCCGCAAACACGCTGACAACGGCACAAAACACAAATATGCCTCGGGCGGCACGTCGCCGTCCGAGGCATATTTAGTTAAAGTGCGCAGACAGACTAGTCCACCGAGATGTTGAGCGCCTTACCGCCCTCGTCCTTCCTGGTACCGATCACCATAGCGGCGACAAGAGCCAGAACGAAAGCGACCACACCGGAGATGACAAGGCCGATAAAGCCCGTGTCGATGCCGGCAGGGTTAATAAAGCTCGGGAAACCGAGCGGGCCGGAGGCACCGAAGGCATAGAGTTTGGCACCCATGAGGCCGGCAATGGCGCCGCCTACACCAGCGGAAATAAAGGTTGCCCACATAAGGCGCTTACGCGGCAGCAAGATGGCGTAAAGCGCAGGCTCGTTGACACCGAAGATCGACGAGACGAGAGCGGGAATGTTGACGGCAGCATTTTCCTCGGAATCCTTGGTTCGGATGATCATGCCAAGCACAGCACCGGCGATGGCACAACCGCCTGCATACACGAGCGGGTTAATGAGGTCATAGCCGTAGGTTGCGACATCGAGGAACCACAGCGGGATGATACCCCAGTGCAGGCCGAACATGACGAGCAGGCTCCAGAACGTGCCGATGACGAAGCCGGCGATGGCGGGCTGGAAGTTGATGAGCATCAAGATGATCTGGGCAACGATGTTGGAGAGGACCGTCATGACCGGACCGACCACAAGCAGGCCAAGGATGCCGCAAATGAGGAGCGTCAGGATGTTGGAGAAGAACGAGCTCACAAGCGCGGGCAGCGCGTTAGAAAGGGCCTTGTGCACCTTGGAGGCAATCCAGACGATAAATATCGCAGGCAGAATCGTCGATGAGTAATTCTGCATGATTAGCGGGATGCCAAAAATATCACCGTAGACATTGGACTCGAAGACCGTACCGGCGCCGAGCGTGTAGAGCGGATCTCCACCCATAAGGGCAACGAGCGTCGGGTAGACGAGGATACCGCCGAGCGCCATTCCCATAACGGGCTTAAGTCCGAACTTCTTGGCCGACGTCCAGCCAATGATTAGCGGAAAGTAATAGAAGACCGAATCTCCGATTGCCGAGAGCGTCACATACGTATTGCTGTCCTTGGCAAGCCAACCGGCAACCGTGCAGAGCGCGAGCATCGACTTGATAAAGCCACCGGCCATAAGCACGCCAAGAACCGGTTGCAGGATCTCGGAGATGATGGCAAGCAGACGCGAGAATGGATCGCCCTTCTTGACGTCGTCGCCCTCATCGATATCGAGTGCGGGTTTGGAGTCGAACCCGCCAATCTGAACAAGGTCGTTGTAGACGGCCTCGACAGTGGCACCAATCACGACCTGATACTGTCCGCCGGCCTGGATGACGTCAACGACGCCCTTCGTCGCCTTAAGCTCATTGGTCTGGGCGAGCGATTCATCCTTGAGGTGGAAGCGGAGACGCGTAATGCAGTGGCTCACGTCTAACACATTGTCTCGACCACCGACCTTTGTGATGATTTCATCGCAAAGCTTCTGGTATTTCATGGAATTCTCCTTTTCTGAGCGGGGCATAGCGTAGATTTCATGCCTCCGTAGTCGACGTGGGAGGACAAGGAACCCGCTTCCCCCTTTGAAATCCGCGGACGCACGTACGCCCGGGATGGGAAACGGCAGAGAAGATGGAAGATGCCGATCACATGGCAGTGAGCCTCATTGGCCCATGCCACGCAATCAGGCCTACAGACGCGAAGCTGCTGCGCCGAGAAGTCTCGTCGTCTGGCAGAACTTGTCACACAGGCGTTCCGGTTCGCCCTGGGGAATCTGAGTACGCTCGGTCTCAAAGGAGAGGCCGTACTCGCGTGCCGGAAGGAAATACTCAAAATAGCCGTTGGTGTAACCGCAGACTATTCCCTCGACCGGACATTCGCGCTTCATGCGAATGCCCAGGTCGCTGCCGAGTTCACTCGGGAACACAAAGAGATGCAGGCCGCCCAGACTGATGACGGCACACTTAAGCGTGAGCGAAAAGTCGTCATGGGCAACGGTGTGATAGAACGTCTGAGGTTCGATGCGGTCGAGAACGACCTCGCGATCGAGCTTGATCTGGGAAATCGCCTCGGCAAGACCGGTCGAAACGCGCTCGACCTCGGGAATGCCGCGTCCCTGGCGAAAATTGCGGTCGCTACAGTCGCCAGCAGCACCGACGACCATGGCCGGATAGTAACCAAGACTCTGAGCGAGCTTTTTGCCGGTAAGACCGGCGAGTTCGCTCGTGAGCTCCGTGCAGTCGGGTCCGACGCAAGCGGAATGCACCGCCCAGTTCACAAAGCCCGCAAATGGCTTGCCTTCGGTATCGAAGAACGATACGACAATGACCTCATTGTCGGCGAGTTCACCTGGGATGATGCGGTTGTCGTAGAAACCGGTGATGACCTGCTTGCCCAAGCGACAAATCGCGGGCTGTGCGTTGGCGCGGCACTCCTCAAAGCATTGGCAAATGGTATCGAGGAACCAGCGGTAGTAGTTCTCGTCGAATTGTCCCGTCCACCAGCTGCGGTGGTAAGCGACGATTGAAGTATGGTCGTGCGTCGCCGAGAGCAGGACGCAATCACGGTCAATGCCGTAGCGCTCGGCGAGCATTGTCTTGACTTCCTCGGCCATGCTTTCCTCGAACTCGAGGACATCGGCATTAAAGAGAAACACTTCACGTTCGCCTTGCTGGAAGAGGATGGCGTTGGCGAAGACGTCGTCATGGACGCCCGTCGCAGGTTCAAGACGGTTGGGAAGATTGCGGTATCCGATTAGATAGATGTCGCCTTGCGGGGTAATCTTGCGGCGTGCATGTCCGATATTCATGCAAGTTCTCCTTTTTGTCGCGCCGCGTTTAAAGCGGCAAGGATGGTTTGGAGGAGGCGCTCATGCGAACCGGCGGCAAAGCCGGAGTTCATGGCCTCATAGGTGATTTTCTCGTACGCATCGGGAGCCGGTAGGTACTTCTGTCCGCCGTTGACGAGCGTGGCAAAGAACACAGAGCCGGACCGAGCGGCGCGCACAGTGGCGCCGAATGCACTCGAGACCTCGGGCTGGATACCAACGAACTCGGCATTTCCCAGCCGAAGTAAATAGACCCTCGTACGCTGTTCGCCTGCCGCATGAAACTCATAAGTTCGATGCGGGGCCAATGAGCAGAAGTCGGCGCGCGTCTGGGCGGGCAAAAGGACGTCGACCGTGCGAGCATCGACGCCGATGGCATCGTCCTCACGCGCCGCACGGACGGCCTCAATCAACGCATCGCTCAGAGCGCGACCCTGTCGATGCAGCATGCGATATCCACTCTCGTGAGCATCTAACGTTTGCTTCGCCCCGGTCGAATCGAACGCAACGGTCACGGCGCGCTCCGCCGGACTCTGATCCCCCGCGGCACCGGGCAGCAGCAACACGACTCCGCCCAATTCGCGCTCGAGAGCCGTGGCGGCAAAGCCAAAGAGGTCCCCGCTCACCAAGCGCTTCCCCTGAGAATCGTGCGATCCGTCGAGCACGGAAGACTGGACATCAGCCGTCGCAAGCATGGCAACGAGCCCGCCCTCGGCATCCCTCGCGACAAGTATGGGCATCGCGTGGTCGGCAAACCCCTTGGGGTCTACTCCCAGCCACCAGCCGGCCGGCGTCTCAATGTCGCGGTTAACGTTCACAGGACAGTAGCCCTCCGCCGAGGCGAGCGTGACAGAGCGAATGCCCGCAACCGCCTGCTCAACGGCCGCGCGTGTCGCGGCGATGAGCGCGGCACGATAGCGCTCATTTCGATCGCGGGCATCGGTGTCGGCCAGATGCCCAGGGGTGCGCACGTGAGGCGCAGAAAACGTGTGGGTCGGGACCACCCAAGAAAAGGCGCCGTCGCAATTGGAGACATCCTTGACAACCTCACGCAAATCGACGAGTAGGGCCGGAGCGATCGAGGTAACCTCAAGTGAAAGGATGCAAGCGCGCCGCCCCATCCCTTCGACCACGAAGGCACGGGCAAAGATTTCATGACGGAGTGCGTCGAAACCGTCGAACGGCAATACGTCCTCTAAGTTAATGGCCACCCGGGCGGCTCCGGCCTTCATCTCTCCCTTATCCATGGCGAACGCCCTCCTTTATCTGTCGCTCACTCGATGCCGTACAAGCGCTGTGCCGTGCCGCCAAGCATAAGGTCCTTGTCCGTATCACTTAAATCTGTGGCGCGGACGCAGGCGACACCCTCTGTTAGCCACTCGCGTTTAACGGGATAACTCGTACCAAAGACAATATGGTCTGCACCAAGGACTTCAACCGCACAGGCAAGAAGCGTCTCGCCCCAAGGCTGGGCATGGGACATGTCGAAATAGATGTTGTTCTCGAGGCGCCTGGAAACGGTCTCGGTATCGACCTGAAAACGGCCAGAAGCATCAGGGCGCTTGGGACCATGAGGCAGCAGCATCTCCTTGAACGCAAAGTATGCGCCGCCGAGCATGGAGTGGACCATCTTGATATTGGGGTAGCGCTCAAAGAAATCGCCAAAGATCTCTCGGCCGATCGCCGTAGTTTGGTCGACGCAGCGGCCATAAGAGCGGCGAAGGTTGTCGTACGCGAGAAGCGATTCGTTCTCGACCGGCACGGGAACATGATGCACGTAAACGGTGACATGGCGTTCGTTCAGGTGCTCGAAAAAGCTCGAGAAGACCTGGTCGTCGAGATAGCGCTTGCCGTAGTGAGCGCAGAGCTGCACACCCGCAAAACCATCGTCGAGCCTGCGGTCGAGCTCCTCCAAATTCGCTTTGGTGCCAAAGGGCGGCACAGCGACAAGCGGAATCAGACGGCCACTTGACGCCTTCGCGTCAGCAGCCATACCGTCGTTGAAACGCCGGCACATCTCGAGCGACATCCACTCGTGACAGCCGGGGAGCTTGAGGATCGCCTTGTCGACCCCCGCCTCATCCATATCGGCCAAGCGCTTCTCGAGGGTGTAGTCGCCCTCAATGTAGTTAAGACCCGGAGAACCGGCGGGCATCTCGATCACGATCTGTCGTTTGCCGGCGGAATTCATGGTCAGATAGCCTTCGGTGTCATAGGCGCGAGGTACCTCGGCCAAAAACTGTTCGCAGAGCGTCTCGTCATGAAAGATGCGCTCGTCGAACCAGTAGGAATTTGCATCGATAATCATTGGTTGGAACCGCCTTTCATCTTGTTGAAAACATTCTAGAAAAGCAGGTACCCGGACATCAATTCCAGCTTAAGCCCATTGTATTCCATTTTGGAATAGAACTAGCCGCTCACGCGCGAACCTCGCCCGCTCAACGAGACAAGCGCTAACAGCACGGGCTTAGACAGAAAACGGTCGGCCCGCATCCGTTGCGGGCCGACCGTTTCATTACAGGCTACCTTTGCCGTTACGCCTGGCGGTAATGGTCAAAGAAGTCGGCGAGGTCTTCGAGGGACTCTTTGAGTACTTCCATGCGCGGCAGGTACACGATACGGAAGTGGTCGGGCTCAGCCCAGTTGAAGCCGCCGCCGCGCGTGATCAGGATCTTCTTCTCGTGCAGCAGGTCAAGGGCGAACTGCTCGTCATCGGTGATGTTGAACTTCTTCACATCCATCTTGGGGAAGATGTAGAACGCCGCGCGCGGCTTAACCACCGAGATGCCGTCAATCTTGTTGAGCGCCTCATACACAAAGTTGCGCTGCTCGTAGACACGGCCGCCGGGACGGATGTAGTCGTTAACGGACTGATGACCACCGAGTGCCGTCTGAACGATCGACTGAGCCGGCACGTTGGAGCACAGGCGCATGTTGGAGAGCATGTTGATACCCATGATGAAGTCGCTCATGCAGCGCTGGTTGCCCGAAAGCACCATCCAGCCAATACGATAGCCCGCAATCATGTGCGACTTGGAAAGGCCGCTAAAGGTGACACAGGGCAGATCGGGAGCGAGCGAGGCAATCGAGACGTGCTCATAGCCGTCCATGCACAGGCGGTCGTAAATCTCGTCTGCAAAAATCATGAGCTGGTGCCTGCGCGCAACCTCAACGATGCCCTCGAGCACCTCACGCGGATAGACGGAACCCGTGGGGTTGTTAGGGTTGATGATGACGAGGGCTTTGGTCGCGCTCGTGATCTTGGACTCCATATCCTCCAGGTCGGGATACCAATCCGCCTGCTCATCACACAAATAATGTACGGGATGACCGCCGGCAAGGGTTGCGCACGCCGTCCAGAGCGGATAGTCAGGGCTGGGGATCAGAATCTCGTCGCCATTGTCGAGCAGCGCGTTCATCGAAAGCTGAATGAGCTCGGACACGCCGTTGCCCGTGTAGATATGCTCCATCTGAACGTTGGGCAGGCCCTTGATCTGCGAATACTGCATGATCGCCTTGCGCGCGGAGAACAAGCCGCGCGAGTTGGAATAGCCTTCGCAGTCGGGCAGCTGTTGGCGCATGTCCTTGATGACCTCGTCGGGCGTGCGGAAACCGAAGGGCGCCGGGTTGCCGATATTGAGCTTGAGGATGCGCTCGCCCTCGTCCTCCATACGGGCAGCCTCGTCGACGACGGGACCGCGCACGTCATACAGGACGTTATCGAGCTTGGTGGATTTAGAAAAAGTACGCATGGTGGTGCTCCTTGCAATTTGAGCTGAGGGATGGGGTTCAGGCTTGGAATCGTTGCGGGGTGATGATGCCTCGCCTTGATCGGCGTCGCCGGCAAGCAGCCAGGTAACATCGACCTCCAAAATACGGGCGAGCAGCTCAGCCACATCGCGCCGCGGGATCGTCTTGCCGCTCACATATTGGCTCATCTGACTCTTGCCGAGTTTTTTGCCGAGCATCTCCGATGCGCGGATTACGTCCGACTGGCGAACGTCGCGATCGGACATAGTCTGTCGCAGGCGATCGCTAAACGTCTCTTGGGCCACTAGAACCTCCTTGCTGGCAAAGTTCAATTTATAGAATACGAATTGAACCAAGGTTCAATTTAGGCAGCAGTATAACGCGGCACCTCATTCGAAAGTTCAATTTCATAAGAAAATGCACCAGACTCTGAGATTTGCCCAAAGTGGGCAATGACGCGCACACGTTTAGAGGTATTCGAGGAAACGGACGGCGGCAAGCGAAACATCGGCCGTTCGATATATCGCGTTGATCTGCCGATGAGGATGTCCCTCGAGCGGACGCACGGCAACATCGAACTGACAGCGACGCAAGATGAGCGCGGGAAGAATGCTAACGCCCAGGCCGTCCTCGACCATAGCCATAATCGCATAGTCATCCCAGGTCGACAGCTTAGAGCGCACCGCCAGGCCCGCGCGGCGAAACAGCGGCGTAATCTCGTCGTCGCTACCGCGTTCCAGCAGGATAAACTGCTCGTTGGCCAAATCGGCAAGGGAAACGACCTCCGCGGTGGCAAGCGAGGAGTCCGCTGGCACCACGGCCATCAGCTCGTCTTGCACCAACGGTCGCGACGCCATGCCGGCGCCGCGTGGCTCGCGCGGAATAAAGCCCAGGTCGCAGCGACCTTCCGCCACCCATTGTTCAATCTCTGAGTAATCGCCCATCAGCAACTCATAATCGACGTCCGGATGATCGGCGCGAAAGCGCGCAATCACCGGCGGCAGCACGTGGGTCGCCACACTCGAAAACGTACCGATGCAGATTTTGCCGCGCATGAGCCCACGCATCTCATCCACCCGTCGCTGCAAACGAACAAATTCCTCGCATAACGCCTCGACCGCCGGCATAACTTGCCGCCCATCGGCAGAAAGCACTACGCCCTCGCGGCTTCTATCAAGCACTTTAAAGCCCCAGTCGGCCTCAAGATCGGCCACCATACGGCTCACGCCCGACTGCGAATAGCTCAGCCGCTCGGCAGCACGCGTAAAGCTTCCGGCGCGCACCGTCTCCAGCAGCACCTGCATCTTTTGAATATTCGTTTCCACGGCACCCCTCCACCTTTGCATGAGTTTTTGTCATGTTTGCCATGCATTATATTCGCTTTTCTTCTAAAGCCAGTTCACCCATAGTGAACATGTTCGGATATAGAGGGGATGTCAGCGCATGAACAACGGACTGTTTACGTACTTAGCAGCATTGCTATTGTTTGGCTCAAACGGCATCATCGCCGCTGCCATCGCGCTGCCGAGCTCCGATATCGTGCTCCTGCGCACGTTTTTGGGCGCCCTCTCGCTTGTCACCGTCCTCGCCATCACTCAACGCCATAAGTTGCAGGCGCCATCTCGCCCCCGCGAAGCCGCAGCCCTTCTCCTCTCGGGAGCCGCGCTGGGCGCCAGCTGGATTTTTCTGTTCCGCGCCTACCAGACGATCGGCGTCGGCATATCCTCGCTGCTGTACTACTGCGGCCCCATCATCGTTATGGCGCTCTCCCCGCTCATCTTTGGCGAAAAATTGACCGGTGGCAAAATCGCCGGCTTCATAGCTGTCGCCTGCGGCGCCTTCCTCATCGCGGCCCAAGGCCTCGGCGGCAATATGCCCATCGCGGGCATCGTGTGCGGCATCGCCTCGGCCTTCTGCTATGCATTGATGGTCATCGCCAGCAAGGGTGCGCCGCACATCGAGGGCCTCGAGAACTCCGCGCTCCAGGTGAGCGCCGCCTTTTTGACCGCGCTGGTCCTTACGCTCCTCACGCAGGGCGCCCCCTCATTCCTGTCCGCCGGCGTCGCCCCCAGTATTGATTGGCGCGCCGTCGTCATGCTCGGCGTCGTCAACACCGGACTCGGTTGCCTGCTCTACTTTAGCGCCGTCGCCAAACTGCCCGTGCAGACCGTCGCCGTCGTCGGCTACCTTGAGCCGCTTTCGGCCGTCGTGTTCTCGGCCGTCCTTTTGGGCGAA
Organism: uncultured Collinsella sp.; assembly: GCA_902475475.1. Lineage (GTDB taxonomy): Bacteria > Actinomycetota > Coriobacteriia > Coriobacteriales > Coriobacteriaceae > Collinsella. The sequence goes on along the minus strand of CABRZY010000056.1, from coordinate 675 downwards.
ACCATAACACCGGTCCGCCTGATGGGCGCCGCGCTTATCATCGGCGGCGCGATTTTTTGCGAACTCGCCGGCAAACGCGCAAACACCAAGGCTGGCATCGCCCAGACAGCACGTGCTTAATAGCCCTGCTCTGAAATACTACCTGCGTATATGAATAATCCCCAGATGGGGATTATTGTCTAAAACACCCCGATGTGCCAAACTGCTCTTATATGTATAAAGATGGCATAAAGGTCTACTGCTCGTGGCAGAGGCCAGATGTCCAAGGGAGTCCACGTGGCACACAACAAGCTGGAGGCAAGCCTCCAAGACCAGCGTAGTCAAGGCGGGCATGGAGCCATTCCCCTCTCCGCTGGCATGCTGCTCGTAACGCTCGGCGTCGTCTACGGTGACATCGGCACAAGCCCCATGTACACCATGAAATCAATCGTCGCCAACAACGGCGGCATCGGCACCGTCAGCGAGGACATGATTCTGGGCGCGCTTTCGCTCGTCATCTGGACCATGACGCTCGTGACCACGGTCAAGTACGTGGTAATCGCCATGAAGGCCGATAACCACAACGAAGGCGGCATCTTCGCCCTGTTTAGCCTGGTGCGAAAAGTAGCACCATGGCTGATCCTACCTGCCATGATCGGCGGCGCGGCGCTGCTCGCCGTAACCGTGACGGCGGGG
>CABRZY010000055.1 GCA_902475475.1 uncultured Collinsella sp. | reverse complement strand
AAGCCCGCGCAATGCGGCAGCGTCGGGGTCATCCCCCATCTCTTCGGCAAGCTCCAGCGCGGCGCGGGCATCGGAAAGCTCGCCGCGCGCGGTGTCCACGGCAGCGATATCTTCCTTGGTGCGAGCGATCTCCTCCATGGTGGCACGGGCGGCGTCGGCGTCATCCCAAAAGCCAGGGGCAACACTTTTGGCCTCGAGCTCGGTCACGCGGGTACGCTTCTCGTCCAAGTGGAGATACGACTCGACCTCGCCGAGCCGGTCCGCAAACGCGTCCAGCTCGGCGGGCGTTACCTCTAAAGCCTCAGCCATTAACGATTCCTGCCGTGGCAGTACTTAAACTTCTTGCCGCTACCGCAGGGGCACGGGTCGTTGCGGCCCACGTTGACGTACGGATCGTCGCTCTCGGACTTGCGGTAGGTCGTCACCTTGCCACCGTTGTTAACGGCAGCCGGACCACCCTGGACAGCCGTGCGGGCCTGCACCTGTGCCTGCTTGCGCAGTACCGAGTCGCCGTTGTCACCATCGACCTCGGCAGGACCGGAGAAGCGCGCACCCTCGAGCGCGGGCTCCTCCTTGTGCTCCACGGCACGCGGGGCAGCCTTGATCTCGATGCGCAGAACCGTGCGCAGGTAATCCTCGTACACAGTGTCGACGAGCATCTGGAACGCGCCGTAGGCCTCGGTCTTGTACTCGACCAGCGGGTCGCGCTGGCCAAAGCCGCGCAGGCCGATGCCGGTCTTGAGGTAGTCCATCTCCTGCAGGTAGTTCATCCAGCGGGTATCGATGACGCGCAGCATGACCTGGGTGTTGAGTTCGCGCATCAGGTCCTCGCCCAAGCGCTCGGCCTTCATGTTGTAGCACTTCTCTACGTAAGCCAGGACATCGGCAGCCAGGGCCTCATAATCCTCGTCGGGGAACTTCGGCGTATCGATGTGGCCGGTGAGCTCCACAACCCACTTGCGCAGGCCCTCCAGGTCGCGCTCGCCATCGTGACTGTCCTTGGTGCAGAACTCCTGCACGCAGCGGTACACGGTGTCGTGCATGACCTCGGTGATGTGGTCGGTCAGGTCCTTGCCGTCCAGAATCTTATTGCGCTCGGCGTAGATGACCTGGCGCTGCTTGTTCATGACGTCGTCGTACTCAAGGACGCTCTTACGCATGGAGAAGTTGATGCTCTCGACCTTGTGCTGGGCGCTCTCGACGGCCTTGGAGATAATCTTGTGCTGAATGGGCATGTCGTCGCCCATGTCGGCCGTGACCATCATCTTGGAGACGCGGTCCATCTTGTCGCCGCCGAACAGGCGCATGAGGTCGTCCTCGAGCGACAGGTAGAACTGGGTCTCGCCCGGATCGCCCTGACGACCGGAGCGGCCGCGCAGCTGGTTGTCGATACGACGGGACTCGTGGCGCTCGGTTCCGATAACGGTCAGGCCGCCGGCGGCAAGCACGCGCTCGCGCTCGGCCTTACAGGTCTCCTTGGCCTCGGCGTTAAACTGCTCGAGCTGCTCGGGCGTCACGTCCTCCATGGTCAGGCCCTCGTACTCCAGGCGCTCGCGCACCAGCTCGTCGGGGTTGCCGCCCAGCAAGATGTCGGTACCACGGCCGGCCATGTTGGTAGCGATGGTCACGGCGCCATAGCGACCAGCCTGGGCCACGATATGGGCCTCGCGCTCGTGGTGCTTGGCGTTGAGGACCTCGTGCGCGATACCGCGCTTGGTAAGGGCGGCGGACAGCTTCTCGGAGCTCTCAATGGAGACGGTGCCCACCAGGACCGGCTGGCCCTTGGCGTGACGACGCTCAACGTCGTCAGCAACGGCGTTGTACTTGGCCTGGATGGTGCGGTACACCAGGTCCTCGTGGTCAACACGCTGCACGGGCTTGTTGGGGGGGATGACCTCGACGGGCAACTTGTAAATCTCGCGGAACTCAGCGTCCTCGGTGAGTGCCGTACCGGTCATGCCGGAGAGCTTGTCATACAGGCGGAAGTAGTTCTGCAGGGTGATGGTGGCAAGGGTCTGGTTCTCCTCACGCACGAGCACGCCCTCTTTGGCCTCGATGGCCTGATGCAGGCCCTCGGAGTAGCGGCGGCCTTCCATGATACGACCGGTGAACTCATCGACGATCTTGACCTCGCCGTTGGTGACCACGTACTGCTTGTCGCGGTGGAACATGTACTGGGCCTTCAGTGCCTGCTGCAGGTGGTTGACCAGCTGGCCGGAGAGATCGGCGTAGATGTCATCGATACCCAGGCGGCGCTCAATCTTCTTAAGGCCGCGCTCGGTGGCGGCGATGGTGTGCTTGGCCTCGTCCATGACGAAGTCGCCCGTGGGCTCAACATCCTCGGTGGCGGTGAGCATGTCGTGCGAGACGTCCTCGCCGCGCTCAAGGCCGCGCACGGCGCGCGCGAAGTCCTTGTAGGTGCTGGCGGACTTGGTGCCGGCGCCCGAGATGATGAGCGGCGTTCTGGCCTCGTCGATCAGGATGGAGTCGACCTCGTCGACGATGGCGTAGTTGTGACCGCGCTGAACACGCTGCTCGGGGCGGGTAACCATGTTATCGCGCAGGTAATCGAAACCGAACTCGGAGTTGGTGCCGTACGTGACGTCGGCCTGGTAGGCCGGGCGCTTGAGCTCGAGCGGCATGTTGTTCTGCAGCAGACCGACGGTCATGCCCAGGTACTTGTAGATGCGGCCCATCCACTCGGAGTCGCGCTTGGCCAGGTAGTCGTTGACGGTGACGACGTGCACGCCCTTACCGGCGATAGCGTTGAGATAGCCGGCCAGCGTGGAGACGAGGGTCTTGCCTTCGCCGGTCTTCATCTCGGCGATGTGGCCCTCGTGCAGCGCCATGGCGCCGATGAGCTGTACATCAAAGTGACGCATGCCCATGGTGCGCTTGGAAGCTTCGCGCACGGTGGCAAAGGCCTCGGGGAGCATGTCGTCGAGCGACTCGCCGTTGGCGTATCGCTCGCGGAACTTATCGGTCTGGGCGCGGAGCTCCTCCTCGGTCATCTTCTCAAACTGGGGCTCAAGACCGTTGATCTTGTCGACGATCTTGTAGTAGCGCTTCAGGTCCTTATCAGATCCGAAGGACAGCAGCTTTGACATGAATCCCATGTGGTTTTCCTTTTTGGCCATCGCCCGTGGCATGAAACCTTGGACGAGTTAAACACAGATATTTGTACTTTAGCCAAACAAGGCGCCGCCTATGCGGTCGACCTCAACCGCCACGTAATAACTATGACCACCCCACCAAAATGGGACTGGTTTATTTTGGCAGGTTTTATCTGGGAAAACCTTATCTCTCTGCCATTTGGTGCAAGCTGACCCGTCCCTTACGCACCAGCCTGGTGCAATGGGGACGGGTCAGCTTGCACCGATAAAAAGAAAAGGGCCGCGCACCCAAATGGATGCGCGGCCCTTATGCCATGAATGCGAGTGTTTCCGCGGCGAGCTATTTACTCGGCAGCCTCGGTGGTCTCGGCCTCGGCAGCGGCCTCCTCGACGGGAGCCTCTGCGGGGGCCTCTGCGGCCTGCTTGGCAGCCTCCTCGGCAAACTTAGCGGCACGCTTAGCCTTCTCGGCAGCCTTAGCCTCAGCGGCAGCCTTGCGAGCGGCCTCGGCCTCAGCAGCCTTGGCGGCCTTAGCGGCCTTGGCCTCCTCGGCCTTCTTGAGCTGAGCGGCAGCGGCGCCACCGAACTTGTCGGCGAAGCGCTGGACGCGTCCACCGGTGTCGACGAACTTCTGCTGGCCGGTGTAGAACGGGTGGCACTCGTTGCAAAGCTCGACCTTCATCTCGGACACGGTAGCGTGCGTCTTGAAGGTGTTGCCGCAGGAGCACGTCACCGTGCACTCGACATACTGGGGATGGATACCCTGCTTCATGGTAGGACTCCTTATTGGTCAGGCGCTGGTTACCGATCAGCGCATAAGGCGTCTTGGTTTCCGACCAAGACAACAAACTTGGCTATGGTACCACGGCGCCGCGTGTCCCACAAAAGGTTCACGGTCTTTGTGCAATGCGATATGCCCAACCGCAGCGAGCACGCACCCCATCGAACCTCCACCCATGTTGCAGACGTGTAACGCCGCAGCAAGGGTGCCCCTTTTGGCGCCAGACAGGTACAATGATGAACACTGTACCGTAGCGGAGCGCCCCCGCGCGCCGCAACCACGCGAAAGGGTTTCCCATGGCCGAGATCTCGTCCTCCCGCATCGTCATCACCGTCCTTGGCAAGAACCGCCCCGGTATCGTCGCCGGCGTCACCCGCGTTCTGGGCGAGGCCAACGTCGACATCCGCGACATTACGCAGTCCATTATCGAGGACATCTTCACCATGACCATGCTGGCCGACACCGCCGAGTCCAAGCTCGACTTCGCCGAGCTGCAGAAGGCCCTGGCCGAGGCAGGCGAGCTTTCGGGCGTCAACGTGTCCATCCAGCGCGAGGACGTCTTTAACTTTATGTACCGCCTGTAGCGAACAAGCCGCTCGGGGCAGCTTGACGTCATATCGTCCAAGCGCGCCGCCCCAAAGCGGACCGGAGAGGAGCGCGCATGGCCTACGACGCCAAGAAAATCTACTACCGCTTCGACGATCACCTGAGCCGCCTGGTTCTGGATTACGAGGCGAGCCGTCAGATTTCGCCCGAAAGCGAAAACCTCTACCACGGCCTGCCGACCGACCCTTATGACGAGGGCTTGTTCGTAGAGCACAACGTCAAGCGCGGCCTGCGCAATGCCGACGGCTCGGGCGTGGTCGCGGGTCTTACCCGCATCTCGGACGTGCACGGCTACAACAAGGTCGACGGTAAGGTCGTGCCCGATCAGGGCAAACTCACGCTTCGTGGCTACAGCATCGAGGATCTGGTCAACAACGCCCAGGCCGAGAATCGCTACGGCTACGAAGAGGTCGCTTATCTGCTCATTACGGGCTCTCTGCCCACCAAGGAAGAGCTTGACGGTTTTTGCGAACGTCTGGGTGCTTTTAGGCACCTGAGCGACGAATACGTCCGCGAGTTCCCCATGACCACGGTGTCGTCGAGCATCATGAATGTGCTTCAGCGCGCCGTGCTGCTGCTCTACGCCTTCGACGCCGAGCCCGACGCCATTACACCCGAGCACGAAATCGACGTCGCCATCTCCATGCTCGCCCGTCTCCCCCGCATCGCCGCCTTCGCGCATATGGCCTCGGTCGCCAAGCGCCGCGGCTCCGAGGTTCATGTACCGCACCCCACACCCGGCCTCTCAACCGCCGAAACCATCCTGCAGGTCCTACGCGGCGGCATGGCGTTCACCCGCGATGAGGCGATGCTGCTCGACGTGATGCTCATGTTGCATGCCGAGCACGGCGGCGGTAACAACTCCACCTTTGCCTGTCGCGTGCTGTCATCTTCGGCAACCGATCCGTATTCCGCCTACGCGGCGGCTATCGGCTCGCTCAAGGGCCCGCGACACGGCGGCGCCAACGCCAAGGTCGTGTCCATGCACGAGGACATCCGTGCGCATGTCTCCAATTGGGAGGACGAGGACGAGGTCGCAGCCTACCTGGGCAAGATTCTCGACAAGCAGGCCTTCGACGGCACGGGTCTCATCTACGGCATGGGCCACGCCGTCTACACGCTCAGCGACCCGCGCGCCGAGGTCTGCCGCCACTACGCACGTTCGCTCGCTGACAAGAAAGATCTGGGCGAGGAATTCGCTCTGATCGAGCGCATCGAGCGCCTGGCACCGCAGGTGATGCGCGACCACGGCATGACCAAGCCCATCTGCGCCAATATCGACCTGTACACAGGCTTTATCTACAAGATGCTCGGCGTGCCCGAGACGCTTTTTACGCCGCTTTTTGCCGTCGCCCGCATGGCCGGCTGGTCGGCGCACCGCATGGAAGAGCTCTTCTGCGCGCACCGTATCATTCGCCCGGCCTATCGTCCGGTAATCGAGCCGCTAGAGTACAAGCCGCTCGCCGACCGCTAGGACGCGAACCGTTATAGAACTCGAGCGTGGCCAGGGAATCACCGCCCTCGGCCACGCTTTTTATGCCAGCAGAAAGGGCTGCATCAAATGATTGTGTTTTCCGATATGGATGGAACGCTGTTGACGAGCGATAAGCAGATGAGCGATGCCACCTGGGCGATGCTCGACGAGCTCGCTCGACGCGGGATTGAATTTGTGCCCTGCACGGGACGTCCGCTGTCGGGCATCTTTGAGCCCATCCTCGCCCATCCCGCCGTGCACTATGCCGTCTGCGCCAATGGCGCCAGCGTCTGGCAGCTCGACGACGACGTGCCCACCGATGCCTCGCGCGCCACGTGCGTATTGAGCCGTCCGCTCGATTGCGGCATTGCCCATCGCATCCATCGCATCGCCGCCGGCCACGATGTGACCTTCGATATCTTCGCGGATGGACGGTGCTTCCTCCCCCGCTCGCTCTACACGCGCCTGGACGAATTCTGCGGCGGCGACCCCCATATCGCAGCCTCGCTCAAGCGAACACGAACACCGATCGACATGGATATCGACAGCAAGATCGACGAGGTCGAGACACTCGAACGCATCGCCATGTACTGGCACGACCCGGCCGATCGCGACGCCATCGCGGCGGAGCTCGACACGCTCGGAGGCATTGAGGTCACGCGTTCGTACGCCATGAATATCGAGGTCATGGGCGCAGGCGCCACCAAGGGAACGGCCCTCACGTGGCTATGCGAGCGCCTGGGCGAGCGTCTCGCCGACGCCTGGGCGTTCGGCGACAACATCAACGACATCCCTATGCTGCAGGCAGCGGGCCATGGCATGGCCATGATCAATGCCGAGCCCGAGGATCGCGAGGCCGCCGACGCCGTCACCGAATACGACAACGACCACGACGGCGTCGCCCGCGCCATCATGGCCGCCCTCGCCTAGTCATCGGCCAGTCATCGGGGGCGTTCTTGAATGACTAGTCGTTGGGGACAGTCTTCGCAAAAAGCTGCAAGGACTGTCCCCCACTGCCGGCAGAAAAGGAACGTCCCCATCTGCCGGATTAAGCGAGACTCTCCAGCACACGGCGGAGCTCCTGCTGGACGGCGTGGTCGCGGTTACGACCCACCACGCGATCGGCAACGGCCTTGAGCGCGGGGCGTGCATTTTCCATCGCGCAGCCCGTGCCGACAAAGCGAATGATCTCGTAGTCGTTCATCGAGTCGCCAAACGCCATGACCTCGTCGCGTCCAATGCCGTAATGTTCCGCGAGCTGTGCGATGCCCGAGGCCTTCGACACACCGGGCTGCATGGCATCGATCCACGCGTTGCCCGAAGGCGCAAAGGTAAAGAGCTGACCAAGTTCGCGCTGCAGTACGTAAGCGCTGTCCATAACGGCACCGTCATCGCAAAAGATACTCGCTTTGATGATATTTACGCTGGGATCGGGCAGCTCCCAAATGCGCTCGGCATTGGGAAGGTCCTTATCGACCTCACGCACGAACTTGCACTCGTCATCGAGCAGGAAGGACTTGGTTCGGTCAAAGAGCGCAAGATGCAGATTGGGAAACGTCCTGACGGCTTGGGCGAGCCTTCGAATCGCCAGGTGGGAATACACCTCACGGTCTACCATCTTACCGTCGGCGTAGACCTGGGCGCCGTTAGCGGCGACAAAGTCCATCTTGTCGCGAACGGGCGCAAAGAACTCGCACAGGCGATCGTAGCGACGACCTGACGATGCAGCGAAATGCACACCATGCTCGTGTAGCGCCAGAATCAGTTCGTAGGTCTCGGGAGGCACCTGGCCGTTTTCGTCAAGCAGTGTGCCGTCCATATCGGATGCAATCAGTTTAAACATAGAAAAGCTCCCTTCGGGCTTGTTGGAATCGAACGCGTATCCGATTCCAACGTACCCAAAGGGAGCTCAAATAAGACTCCGCGGGCGTAAACGTTACAAGGACCTGGCAAATAGCTCACACATGCCAGAGGCCCTACGGTCGCGGCGTCAGGCAGCCCGCCAAAGAGCGTCCCCAATGACTAGTCGTTTAAGAACGTCCCCGATGACTAGTCGGCGTAGGTGAAGGTTGTAACGTCGAACATGCCCTCGGGGCGGATGCGGAGCGTCGGGATGACCGGCAGGGGCAGGAAGATGATGCCCATGATGGGGTCGAGCGGCGGCTCAATACCCATGGCGCGCGCCTTGACCATAAAGTCATCGTGCTGCGCGGCAACGTCCTCGGCCGTGCCCTCGCTCATCAGGCCACCGAGCGCCAGCGGAATGCGCGCCACGACCTCGCCGTTGCGCACCAGCACGTGGCCGCCCTGGCCCACGGCCTCAACGGCAGTCATCATATCGGCAGCGTTGTCGCCCACCACGCACACGTTGTGCGAGTCGTGGCCGATCGTGGAGGCAATGGCACCGCCCGTGATGGTGAAACCGCGCACCCAGCCGCGACCGATATGCTTGCCGACGAGCCCCATGCCGGCGGGACCGTCGCCATCGGCGCCCTCGGCCTGCAGCGACACGCCGCGGCCATGGCGCTCGATAAGCATAATGCGACGCAAGTCCTCGGCGCTCTCGGGACGGACCATGCCCGTGATAGCCATGCCCGGGATCACATCGATAACCGCCTCGCCCGGCTTAAAGGCATAGTCGAACACGTCGAGCGATAGCTTCGGCAGCTTAACGGAAGCACGCAGCTCATCGGCAAGCGCTGCGACCTCGGCCGTCTCGGGTGCGATCTCGCCCACAAAGGTGCCATCCTGCGCCACCAGAGCACCGGCGGCATATACGCGATGCGGGGCCGTGGCAAAGGTCAGGTCATCGAGCACCAGCAGGTCGGCGCGCTTGCCCGGAGCGATCGCGCCGCGGAGCTCGTGCGGGTCGCGGCAGCCGTGGTCCAGGCCAAATGCCTCAGCCGTGGAAAGGGACGCCATAGAGATGGCGACCACGGGGTCGATACCGGCCTCGATAGCCACGCGGCAGGCATTGTCGATCATGCCGGTCGAAAGAGCATCGGAGGGAGCGCGATCGTCGGTCGCAAAGCAGCAGCGGCGGGCGCGGGCAGGATTCTCCAGCAGCATCGGGGACAAATTGGCCAGGTCGTGGCTGCACGTGCCCTCACGCAGCATCACATACATGCCGCGGGATAGCTTGTCGAGTGCCTCCTCGGGAATCGTCGACTCGTGGTCGGCGATAATGCCCGCTGCGGCATAGGCATTGAGGTCCTTACCGGCAACGAGCGGCGCGTGGCCGTCAACCTGCTTGGACGGCGTCTGGTTGGCAGCATCGATGCGAGCGCAGGTCTCGGGGTCGGCCATAAAGACGCCCGGCAGGTTCATCATTTCGCCCAGACCAAAGACATCGCCTGGATGCTCGGCAAAAAACGCCTGCATATCGGCAGCCGAAATAACGGCACCGGCCTGCTCGTCGGGCAGCGCGGGCACGCACGAAGGCATCATGTACTTGATGGAGATGGGTGCGCGGCGGCCATCCTCGATCATAAAGCGCAAGCCGTCGAGACCGGCAACATTGGCAATCTCGTGGCTGTCGGCAATGGCGGTGGTAGTACCGCGCGTCGCGGCCATGCGAGCATACTCGGCAGGACGGATGTTCGAAGACTCGATATGCAGATGCCCGTCAATAAAACCGGGAGTGAGATAGCGACCCTGGCAGTCGATGACCTCAGTTGCCTCGTAGGTGCCAGCGGCATCGTCGCGACCATCGTAGAGCACGCCGACGATCACACCGTCCTTGACGGCAACGCTACCGGGCGCCACGCGCTGGCCATACACGTCGACGATCTGTGCATTGGTAAACAGCGTGTCGACGGGCACGCGCCCCTCGGCAGCATCGATCACAGACCTCATGACCTCAACGGACATACATACTCCTTTAACCGTAGAAAAAAGCTGCGGAGCGGACAGACCTTCACCGCAGCAAACCAATAGCCATTGTATGCCCAAACGATGGGTCAACAATACGCCTCTCCGCTTAACGGCACACGCTGCTCAGCGCAATGGGGGCAGGCGCGGTAG
>CABRZY010000054.1 GCA_902475475.1 uncultured Collinsella sp. | reverse complement strand
GGCTGGCCCCGATAACTCGGAGCCAGGCGGCGGGCACTGTAGGCGACGAGGCCGGCGCCTGCCGCGGCGAGTGCTGCAGCGGCTGCCGTGAGGGGAACGTTGACATCGCCCGTGCCCGCAAGCGCGCCCGCTTTTCCAGAGCGCTTGTTATTGCCGTGATCCTTGCCACTGCCAGAGCCACTGCCGCCACCGGAGCTGCTTCCGCCGGAGCCGCCGCCCTTGTCAGTACCGCCGCCACTCGAGCCACCATCGCCGTCTGCCGTCATCGGGGCGTCGTGAAGTCCTGTCGTATCCGCGCTGTCGCATACGCCGACCTGAACTTCTGAGCGTTCGCATGCCGCGTCGGGCACATGAAGCTCGTGCAGTACGGCACCCAGCGCCGAGTTTGCGCCTGGTCGAATTTCCTCGAGCGTTACGGGATCGAGCGCCACCAGATCACGCGCTTTCGCATACAGCGTTACGCGTTTGCCCACTTCGTCGCTCCAGCTCTCGGGGATGGCGAAGCTCATGCGGAACTGTGCCGTGCAACCCGGTGCCAGCACGGCGTTGCCGTTGTCGGCTACCAGCGGGTGCGTTGCAAAACGTGTGCCCAGCGTCTCGAGCGCGTACTTCACGTGTGCCATGTCGTTGGCCGAAGCGTCCTCGGCAAGCTCTGGATCGTAGATCGAAGCCATGCGTGCGTTCGCTCCGAATCCGATGGATGCGCTGGAGAACGGCTGGTTGGAGCCCTCTCGGTACAGATCGACCGTGCCGGCGGTCAGTAAGGTGTTGCCGTCGTTTCGCACCGTGACCATGAAGGATTCGCCTGCTGCTCCGGGAACCACTGCGCCCGAGGTAGCGACCGCGCTCGTCGGAGTGGCACACGCCACCAAAGGCACTTCGATGCCGTGCAGCTCTGCCTCGCTCTTCTCCGCGCTCACAATGTGCATGGCGAGCGCGGAGAGCATGCCTCCCGACGTCAAAAATGTCGTTATCTGATCGACGGGATGGTCCAGTTCGCACATCACGAACGGCTCCGTGAACAGACCGCCTGCCAAGGTGCTGGCGAAGATGCGGAAGTGCTTGCCCATCACTGCTACCGGGTTGCCTTCTTCGTCGTAGGTTTGTCCCACCTTGCCGTCGGTGTTCTCTACGTACATCACGCACCGGCCGTTGTTGCTTACGCTAAACGATGCCGGGCCACAGCCAGCGGCACCCACGGGCTGCGTTGCAAATGCCGATGCACCTCGCGTCCAAGTAATATGCTGCAGTTGCTCGTTGACGGTGGCCAAAAAGCCCGAATGTTGTGGCCACGGCACCGCACGGGGCACCGCGGCGTCTGGTGACATAACGCCCCAGCCCGCAATGGACTGGCCGATCACGGCGTACGATGCGCAGCCGCAACCGTCTGCGGTCTCGTACGCAACGGGCACCACCATTTTGCCGTTGATATTCTCGGGCTCGCCCAACTCGATACTCGACGGTGCTTGCGGAAAGCGGAGAACTTGGCGGAACGTCAGGCTATCGCCCGAAACGTCCGACCACAGTGTGAAGCACTCCAGCGCAACCTCAGCCTCGCTGCCGAGCGCCTTCTCTGCGGTGGCTCCGCGGCGGTGGAGGTAGGCACCTGACAGGCGTCCGTCGACCAGCGTCTTGCCCACCGTGATACGCGGGCACTGCAGGCAATGGTAGCCATCCTCTTGCAGGCGGCCGCGCGAGATGCTGCGCCATGACGTATGCGACACCACGCGAACTCCGCCGTTGCTTATGCGCAGGCGCACAACGGACAGTATGCCGGATGTGCTCGCCGCTTCGAAAGGGGTGTTGTCGCCGTCGCGGCGCTCGCCCGAGACCAGCAACACGTAGGCGTCTTGGTTTCCTCTTCCGTCCGTATATTCCACTACGTCGAAGTCGTAATCGTATATGTCGTCGCGCTCCACGTCGTTCTCGCCAAACCCAAGGGGAAAGTCCACGGGCGTGGGAGCGGACCACGTGCCGTTTGCCTTTGTGTGCACCACCAGGCGCGAGCGGCCATTGTCGCCGTAGCGCACCGAGGCGATACGGAATAGGCACTCCACGCCGGCAATCATCGTTAGCTTCATGTGGGCTTCGCTGAGCACGCCGGAAAACAGCACGTTGTCGCTCGAGGGCTTGATGCCGCCACGCTCGTCCTCCGATACACCGGCTGAATTGGCGTTGGGGTCCGCAACGGCGTCCTTCGCCTGCCTGATATGGGTGTACGCATACATCGGCGCGGCGTTTTCGTCGTTCTCTATCAGTGCGTGGACGAAATGCTCGACCTGTCCCGTGTCGTCGCTTTCTGCATCCGCCTCGAGCTCAATGCGCGTGACCGCTTGATCCCAATCGCGCACGACAGGTGCGACGTTTACGGCAGTAGCCTTAACCTCGGCGCATGCGAGCAGCTCGGCGTTGGTGACGATGGTGGCCGATGCGATAAATTGAGGCACGCCGCCCGCCTTGATGTCGCCGGGCGTGCCGAAGCAGGCATCCAACGTGTAAGGCGTATCTCCGCCCAATGCGAGTTCAGAGCGCTGGAGTACATACTGGTCGCCGTTGTTCACCGACATATTCCACGAATCGAGGAGTGTGGGCCACGACCCCGACCAAGCCTTGGCGGTCCACTTGAACATTACGAACTGGAGTATCACGTCGACATCGACGTCTGCACCCACGCGTAGTCGCGGAAGCTGGTGCCCATCTGCCTTCTCGTACCCAATGAACAGCGTAAGGGATGCGGCGCCGCGCACGGCAGACGAAGCGACGCCTGCAACGCCGGCTCCAAAGGTAACGGCAAGCCCAATCTGGATGGTGAACGAGCCCGACGTGTTTGAATAGTCGAGCGAAATGTTCTTGAAAAACGCTGCGCCGCTGCCGTGCGTGTGGGCACCCACGGCGAGCGCCAGCTTCGCCAGCACCCACGGGTTGACGTTTAGGAAAAACGGCACCGGTCCTAGGGTAAACTGCTCGGTCCAATTGAGGTCGGTTCTTACCTGGAAGAGGGCCTTAATATTGCCGTATGCGGGGTCGTTGTTGTTGCCCCAGGTTTTGCCCGCCCAATCGTAGGCGAGCGAGCCGTACACCTGTGTGGCGATATCCATCGTGAATAGCAGCGTGCAATGGTGACGAAGGAGCTTGGTGTTTCTTGGATCGGTGCCCGAACCGGCACTCATGCTCTTGTACTGATTCCACTTCCCCTCCATCTCGTCGAGGTAGCGGTTTGCCTGCTTGGCACCCGACTCGCGCGGCGATTTCTTCCAGTATTCCGGATCAGGGTTGCCCGAATCGTTCATATAGCTGGCTGGTTTGTATCCTCCGCCAAACAGCACGTACCCGGCAAACGAGAAATCGAACAGAATGGGGAACGAGGGCATCCAGCAGGTGAACTTATTGCCGCCGATGCCGGGAAACGCCGCTGGGAAATCAAACGGAGTGATCTCTTGGTCCATGGTGGTGGGAATGATGGTGGTCGAGCCCGACTCCGCCTTTGCGGTCGGCGCGGTGACAACGGCCATAGGGGATGAGAGCGTGTAGGTTTTGCCCTGGTAGTCGAGGACAAAGCGCAGCTTGCATCCTTCTTCCAGAAGGCTCGACGCTGCATCGAGGAACTTGTCTTCGAGCGTGAACGTCGCCAGATTATCCGAACCCGATGCACTGGCCTTGACTTGGCCAATCTGCGTGACGGTTTCGGGTGAGCTGCCCGCAGCGGGCATCACTTTATTGATATGCAACGTTGCCTGCCCGCCCTGCGGCAGATGGGCCTGCACGGTAAAAGCATGCGTGTCGGGTTGGTCGTTTGCTGCTTCGTCCGCTGGCATTGCCATAAACGTGGCGTCGGCGTACTGGATGTCCCATTCGTCGAATGTGAGCTGTCGAAAGTACGGCTCGCCATCGGAGAGCGGACGTGTGGGTGCGGTAATGGCGGTGCCGCCTTGGACGCGCGCGAGGGGAATCTCGACATCGCGGTAGCCCGCCATGCTAATGGAGATGCCGCCGTTAAAGTCGTACGCGTCGAGAAGCGTCGCCTCGTCTACGTAGCCTTCCGAAAGCGGCGCGATTTCAAAGATGGCCGTGCCTTCGTCATCGGTCGTGGCGGCGAGCTGCTTGCCTGCGGCGTAGCGCGACGTGAGCGTGACCTGCGCTCCCTTGATGGGCATATTCTTGTTGGCGACGTCGACCACGACCACACCAAACATGGTGCGCGAGAGAACGAGCACCCTGAAGGGGTCTTTTTCGTCGGCATAGGCTTCGGCGGGCGCGAACGGCAGCAGGAAGGCATTTTCGCTTCCCGGCACGCGCGGCAACATAATGCTCGCTAACGAGGACGCTCCGGCGACAAGTAACGAACGGCGATCAAGCATCTTGGGCTCCCATCCCGCAAGTATCGGTGGAAATAATCCATTTTTGCGAGAAGGCGCCCCGTAGCGGTAGTGCCGTTCAAGGGTCAAAATGTCCAAATTGATCGAGCGAAGCGCCGGGTTCCGGAATGCGTTCGATGCGCTTGGCAGTCCGGTCGCTAACGTAACATATGCGCGACCAGCTCGGCGCGTGTGCCGATGCCAAGCTTTGCGTATACGCCGGATAGTCGGTTTTTGACGGTGCCCGGCGATACTCCCATATGGCGTGCGATTTCGGCGTTGGTCCACCCACGACAGGCGAGCATGGCCATGGTGAATTCCGTGGTCGTTAGATCGTCGGCCACGTCCTCGCCCGAATCGGGGTTGTGGATGCGCCGCCAGCCGTAGCTGAATCGATACGTGATCTCGATGATGCGCGCGAAGTCGTCAGGGTATTGCGTTTTTAGGCACGCCTCGATGAGCCCCTGTAAAAGGCCGTGGTGCTCGCCAATGAGCTCGATAAGGCCGTCGGGACGTGCAATGTTCCAAGCAACTCCGAAGTGTGCCTTTGCGGCGTCGATGTCCTTGAGGCTCATGCATGCCATGGAAGCTGCCAGGTGCAGGAACAGTTCCGAGATCGGATAGCTTCCCTGTTTCATAATCAGGGCATTTTCCGCCATGCCTAGGCTGCGGCCGTATTCGCCGCGCAGATACAAGGCGTGTGCCATCACGTAGCTGGCGAACAGGCACAGGCCTTCGGGTAGATGCGCCGCAAGTGGATAAAACTCTTCGGCAGAATACGGGGAAGGCAAGTGCAGCAGGACGCTCGCGGCCGAGGCGAACAGGATATGCGTGGCGTGGATGGCGGGCGATTCCTCGTCGGCCGGCGTATCGAGGATGCCAGCAAGGCACCGGCGGGCGTCGGCGATGCGGTTGAGCGATAGACTGGCGTATCCGCAGATAAAGCATACGGAATAGCGCAGTGCGGGATCGGTGGCGTCAACATAGGGGCGCGCCGTCTTGGCAGCGAGGGCGGCCTGTCCGCGAAAGTACAGCGCTTCTGCCGTGGCAATGGCGCGCGAATCGGGGTCGGAAATGCTTGCAACCGCAGCGTCAATCTGCCCCGGCACAAAGGCGGTGCACATCAACGGCATGGGAACGCGTGGGTAGCCATCGCAGTCCATCTTCCATCTCCCAACAGCTGGCAACAATAGCAGCAATTGTACTCCTGTTGCTCGGGACCCCTTTCGTTTTACTGTTCGGATAACGCTACGGATCGTTTTGGAAGGCTTACGAGCATGGTGGTCCCGTTCTCGGAACTTGCTTCGACCTCTACCGTGCCACCGTGAAGCACTGCAATCTCCCAAACGAGCGCTAGTCCGAGTCCTGCGCCGCCGTATGCCCTGCTGCGGGATTTATCCAGGCGAAAGAACGGTTGGAAGATGCTCTCACGGTACTGCTTGGGTATTCCCGGGCCCTGGTCCTCGACTCGCAGGAGCACGTGGCTGTCGCTGTCGCTGATGGAGACGTTGACAGTCGAGTCGGGGTGGCTGTAACGGATGGCATTTTCGACCAGGTTAAACACCAGCCGATAGAGGAGCGTGTCGCTCCCGATTGCTAAAGCGTCTCCAGCACAATTGAGGGCTATGCCCTTATTTTCGGCAAGTGGCGCAAGGTCGGTGAGGACCTCTTCGGACAAGGGACCAAGTTCCACATCGTTCTCGCAAGGAACGCCGCGGAGCTCACTCATCTCGAGCAATACCTTGGTCATTCGAGACATGCGCTCGGTTTGTTCTTGTAGCAGGCCGAGCAGCTCGGCTGTTTCGGGCTGCAAACCGGAGTGCTCGGAGATGAATAGTTCAACCTGTGCTTGCATAAGGGCGAGCGGGGTGCGCAGCTCGTGTGCGGCGTTGCCGGTAAACTGACGCTGCGCAGAGAACCCTTCGCCAAGACGGGCGATCATGTCGTTGAAAGAGGCGCTGCATCGTTGTAGCTCGGTGGGCGCATCTTCACTGAGTCTGATTTCGCTTAGGTTGTCAGGCTGCACACGCTCAACCTGGGCTGCAAAAGCCCGTAGCGGTTTGAGCGCACGGCCGCTCACAAAGTATGCCAGTGCGCCGCCAAGGAGTGTGACTCCAGCCGTGATGTACCAGGCTGTCGTGCCAAAAGACTCCTGTGCGTCGTTTACGACGATCGTGACCTTGTCATCGAGGGCCGCTTTCGTTGGGTCGAACGCCTGGAGCGAATCTTCGCCGGTTGCGTTAAAGGCCGAGATGTCACTGCCGATGGCGTCCATGTAGCGCATGCCCGTATAGCCGACCAGGCAGTTCGTCAGCACGCATGCCGCACACGTGAGCAGTGCCGTCATAATCGTTATGCGCCATTGCAGCGAAAGCCCTTTCATTCTCCACCCTCCATAACGTAGCCCTCTCCAATCCGATTGCGAATCGGGTCGTATCCCAAAGCGCTGCGCAGCTTTTTGCGGAGTGACGAGATATGAACGCGGGTTGCGTTGCTAAAGCTGTTCACGCTGCTATCCCAAACGTGCTCGATAAGCTCCTCTTGACTTACCGGACGCCCCTGATTAAGCATCAGGTATTCCAAGATTCCCGTTTCCTTGCGCGTAAGAGATAAAGCCTCGCTGTCCACGGAAGCGATGCGCGCCTTGGTGTCAAAGTTGAGCTTTCCGCAGGTTAATACTATGTCGCTTTGTGCGAAGCGCCTGAGGGTAAGGCTGCGGATCCTTGCCGCAAGTTCGTCCAGATGAAACGGCTTGGTAAGGTAATCGTTGGCGCCGGCATCGAGTCCGGCGACTTTATCGGATACTTCGCCACGCGCGGACAGAATCAGCACCTTGGTCTCGCAGTCGGTTTTCCTAAGTTCCCTGAGTACGGTCATGCCGTCGATACGGGGAAGGTTGAGGTCGAGTACCACGAGGTCGAAGGCCTCAACGTCCAGTAGGTCGAGCGCCTCCCGTCCATCGTGACAGCAGTCGACGCTGTACGCCAAGTTTCGCAAGCTGCGCGCGATTGCATCGCACAGTGCTCGCTCGTCTTCGACGATCAAAATACGCATAACAGTCTCCTTGCACATTCCAAATCGCGCTTAACACGGATTTTATAGTCGATATGGTCCAATGGTCGCGTAACGAAAGGAGTGGTCGAGTTGTTCAAAGCGGTAAAACCCATGGTACAGGTCGCTTTGTTGATCGTCGGAATTGCCATGGTGTGCTTTGGCGTTATGCGTGGCGAGGCGGATGCCGTGCTGGCCAAAGCGATTAGGCTGTGCTTGGAGTGTATCGGAATTGGATAAAAGAGAAAACACTGCGTCGCATGTTTTGGCCCGATTTCGCGGATTCGTTCAGGCGGCGGCGACGCTGGTCACCAACATTCACCTGCCAAACTTTGCCAAAGGAAGCATCTATCAGGGCGCGGGAAAAACAGTCTGCGTACCTGGACTTAATTGCTATTCGTGCCCCGCGGCATCGGGTGCGTGCCCCATCGGGTCGTTCCAGTCGGTGGTGGGTTCATCTAAGTTCAACTTTTCTTACTATGTTACCGGTACGCTCATTTTGCTCGGCGTGCTGCTGGGACGATTTGTATGCGGGTTTTTGTGCCCGTTTGGCTGGCTGCAGGAGCTGCTTCACAAGATTCCCGGCAAAAAGCTTTCGACAAAAAAGCTCAAGGCGCTTACGTACATCAAGTACGTCGTGCTGCTGTTTGCCGTGGTGCTGCTGCCCGTCTTGGTGGTTAACGACGTGGGCATGGGCGACCCGTTCTTTTGTAAGTACATCTGTCCGCAGGGTGTGCTCGAGGGTGCCATTCCGCTGGCCATTGCCAATGCCGGCATTCGATCTGCGTTGGGACATCTCTTTACTTGGAAACTTGCCGTTCTCATTGCCGTGGTAGTGCTGAGCGTTTTGTTCTACCGCCCCTTCTGCAAATGGATTTGTCCACTCGGCGCATTCTATGCGCTCATGAATAAGGTATCCCTGCTGGGGATTCGGGTCGATGCATGCAAATGTGTCTCGTGCGGCAAGTGCTCAAAGGTTTGTCAGATGGACGTTGATGTGGTCCGCGCGCCCAATCATGCCGAATGCATCCGGTGCGGAAAGTGCATCGGGGCCTGTCCCGTCGATGCCATCAGCTATCGCTATGGCCTGGATGTGTCGGCGGAAAAGCTCCCCTTGACCGCCGATAAAAAGTAAACAAGCTTCGACAAAACGGAGGAATGACCATGAAGCTTTCTAAGATTGCGGCCCTGTTTATGGTGCCGGTGCTGGCCTTGTGTCTTGTGGCGTGTTCGGCGCCTGGTGGCAATGCGAGCGAATCTGCGGGCTCCGATCCTAAGATCGCAGAACTCACTGCGCAGAAGCCGGCCAATGCCGACGAGGCCGCCGAGCTGTATGCGAAGCTCATGCAGAAGGAGAACGAGATCTTTTCGAGTGATAACGCGCTGTGGGAAAAGGTATTCAATGCGGCAAATAAAGACTCGGCAATGATTGAGGACGGCAGCAATTACGGCGATTTTCTGCTCAAGACCATCGATGGCGCCAAGGATGAGTTCACGGCGGATGAGCTTAAGACGCTCAAGGCCGGTGCGCAGCAGATCAAGGAGATCGAGGACAAGCTCGAGAGCCTGGAGAAGGAGTTCCCCGGCTGTGGAAGCACGCCGAGCTCAGGCGAGAGCGTCGACGCTTCGACCGCTGGCATGACGGCTGGTGCTAATGCTTCGAGCGAGGCGACGAAGTTCCCCAGCTTTACGGGCAAAGACCTGGATGGCAACGACGTGAGCAGCGACGAGCTGTTCTCTAAGAACAAGGTCACCGTCATGAACTTTTGGTTTACCACTTGCAAGCCGTGCGTGGGCGAGCTGGGCGATCTGGAGCAGCTGAACAAAAAGCTTGCCGAGAAGGGCGGTCAGGTCGTGGGCGTCAATTCCTTTACGCTCGATGGCAACAAGGGCGAGATTGCAGATGCCAAGGACGTACTGAGCAAGAAGGGCGTGACATATAAGAACATCTGGTTCAAGTCGGATAGCGAGGCCGGTAAGTTTACGTCAAATTTGTTCTCGTTCCCGACAACGTATGTCATCGATCAGAATGGCAACATCGTAGGGGAGCCCATCGTGGGTGCCATCAGCTCCGCTGAGCAGCGCGCAGCGCTCGACAAGCTTATCGACCAGGCGATTGCGAATAGCGAGCAGTAGAAAACGCGTAAAGCATGGCGATGATCGTGCACCGCTGTGCGAAGTAGTCCGCTACCTTCCAAGATAAGCTCCACCATATAGAGGTCCCGCTCGGGACCTCTTCTTTTGGGCGCCGTCCCGTTCGTTTTTTGGCGCGGTTTGTTACATTCCTCACTGGCGTCGGCAAAATATGGGGATAGAGTAGGACAAACGCGTCGAATACGAACGGCGGAGGAGAGCGGGCAGGGTGCCTGCGCAGGAGAGGTTGCCGTCCATGCTGGAGCTCAAAGGTATTTGCAAAAGGTACGTTACGCAGTCGTTTACGCAGGTGGCGCTCGACAACGTGAGCCTGTCTTTTCGCGATAACGAGTTCGTGGCCATTCTGGGTCCCTCGGGCTCGGGCAAAACCACAATGCTCAACGTAATCGGTGGACTCGATCATTTCGATTCCGGCGACCTGCTCATCGACGGCATCTCGACCAAGGACTTTCACGATCGCGATTGGGATGCCTATCGCAACAACCGCATCGGCTTTGTGTTCCAAAGCTATAACCTCATTCCGCATCAGA
>CABRZY010000053.1 GCA_902475475.1 uncultured Collinsella sp. | reverse complement strand
TAAAGCGCTCGACCTGTTCGGGAGTGTGGCCGCGGGCCCCTTTCGGCATAAGCCAAGTCAGCCGTAAAAACTACTTGCGGTGAGCGCGGTAGAACTCGATGAGCGCCTGGGTCGAAGCGTCCTGCTCGGCCTTGGCGGCGTCGTCGTGGAAAGCCGGGGTGATCTGCTTGGCAAGCTGCTTGCCCAGCTCGACGCCCCACTGATCGTAGGAGTCGATGCCCCAGACCGTGCCCTCGACAAACGTGATGTGCTCGTACAGGGCGATGAGCTCGCCGAGCGCGAACGGGGTCAACGTGTCACCGAAGATCGAGGTCGTCGGGCGGTTGCCCTCAAAGCAGCGGGCCGGGACGATCTGCTCGGGCGTGCCCTCGGCGCGCACCTCATCGGCCGTCTTACCAAAGGCGAGCGCCTTGGTCTGGGCCAGGAAGTTGCCCAGGAACAGCTCGTGGACATCCTGGCCGCTATCGGTTGCGGGGTTGGCAGTGTTGGCGAAAGCGATAAAGTCGGCCGGGACCACCACGGTGCCCTGGTGCAGCAGCTGGTAGAAGGCGTGCTGACCGTTGGTGCCGGGCTCGCCCCAGAAGATCTCACCGGTGTCGGAGGTCACGGCGCTGCCGTCCCAGCGGACGTGCTTGCCGTTGGACTCCATGGTGAGCTGCTGCAGGTAGGCCGGGAAACGGTGCAGATACTGGCAGTACGGCAGCACGGCGTGGCTCTTGGAACCGAAGAAGTTGACGTACCAGACGTTGAGCAGGCCCATCAGCGCGACGGCGTTGTTCTCGAGCGGCGTGTTGCAGAAGTACTCGTCGATGGCATGGAAGCCCTCGAGGAACTGCTGGAAGCGCTCGGGGCCGAGCACGATGATCAGCGACAGGCCCACGGCGGAGTCGACGGAGTAGCGGCCGCCGACCCAGTTCCAGAAACCAAAAGCGTTAGCGGGGTCGATGCCGAAGGCCTCAACCTTCTCGAGTGCGGTGGAAACGGCGACGAAGTGCTTTGCCACGGCCTCGGCGTTCTGCTCATCGGAGCCATCGATGGCGCCCTGAGCCTTGAGCTGCTCGAGCATCCAGGTCTTGACCTCGCGGGCGTTGGTGAGGGTCTCGAGCGTGGTGAAAGTCTTGGAGACGATGATCACGAGCGTGGTCTCGGGATCCAGGCCCTTGAGCTTCTCGGCCTGGTCGTTGGGGTCGATGTTGGAGATGTAGCGGCAGTCGATGCCGGCGTCGGCGTAGGGACGCAGGGCCTCGTAGGCCATAACCGGGCCCAGATCGGAGCCGCCGATGCCGATGGACACCAGGTGCTCGATCTTCTTACCGGTTACGCCCTTCCACTCACCGGAGCGCACGCGCTCGGCAAAGGCATACATGCGGTCGAGGACCTCGTGCACGTCGGCGACGACGTCCTGGCCGTCGACGATGAGCTGGCCCTTCTCGCTTGCCGGGCGGCGCAGCGCGGTGTGCAGGACGGCGCGGTCCTCGGTGGTGTTGATGTGCTCGCCGGAGAACATGGCGTCGCGGCGCTCCTCGAGCTTCACCTCGCGGGCAAGATCGCACAGCAGCTTGACGGTCTCATCGGTCACCAGGTTCTTGGACAGATCGAAGTGCAGGTCACCAGCGTCAAAGCTCAGCTTGTTCACGCGCTCGGCATCGGCGGCGAACCAGGCCTTGAGGTCGATACCTTCGGCCTCGAGCTTCTCCTGATGAGCCTCGAGCGCCTTCCAAGCGGCAGTCGACGTAGCATCGATAGGTGCGGCAACAGTTGCCATAAAGTCCTCCTCAGCATACGGGCGCACGCCTCCATGCGCCCGGACATTCAGATGCCACTATTCTAGCGCAGGTCAAGACTACAATCAGCGAGCGTTGCCAATCGGCCCCCCAAACGGCAACCGACCAAAAAGGGACAGGTTTTGACGATGTCCGCGCAAGCGGGTATTATCGAACAGATATTCGATAAGAACATGTGTTTGATGGGAGGGCACGGATGGCGCACGAGCAGCACACCTACATCTGCATCGACCTCAAGACGTTTTATGCCAGCGTCGAGTGCGTCGATCGTGGGCTCGATCC
This sequence comes from uncultured Collinsella sp., assembly GCA_902475475.1. GTDB lineage: Bacteria > Actinomycetota > Coriobacteriia > Coriobacteriales > Coriobacteriaceae > Collinsella. Next base: position 8,042 of record CABRZY010000053.1, on the reverse strand, counting down.
GCTCACCACCAACCTGGTCGTTGCCGACGAATCGCGCGGACGCACGACCATCTGCCTCGCCATCACACAGGCCATGAAAGACCTCGGGATACACAACCGCTGCCGTCTGTTCGAAATCCCCGACGGCATCGACTACATCAAGGCCGTACCGCGCATGCAGCACTACATGGAGGTGTCGGCGCAAATCTACGGCATCTATCTGGAATACGTGAGTCCGCAAGACGTGCACGTCTACTCCATCGACGAATGCTTTATCGACGTGACGCCCTATCTGGACCTCTATCACACCGATGCGGAAGGCTTCGCCTGCATGTTGCGCGACGAGGTCCTGGCACGCACCGGCATCACGGCGACGGTCGGCATCGGCCCCAACCTATTTCAGGCCAAGGTAGCGCTCGACATTACCGCCAAGCACGTACCCAGCCGCATCGGTATACTCGACGACAAGACCTTTCGCGAGGAGATCTGGCCCCATCGTCCCATCACCGATATCTGGGGCATCGGCCCCGGCGTGGCAGCCCGCCTCGAAAAATACGGCGTCTATGATCTGATGGGCGTCGCGGCGCTCGACGAAAACCTGCTCTACGACGAGCTCGGGGTCAATGCCGAGTATCTTATCGACCATGCCTTTGGGCGCGAGCCGACAACCATCGCCGACATCCAGGCTTATCGTCCGCAGGCGACCTCGACCACCACAGGACAGGTGCTCTCGAAGGGCTATGCCTACGAACAGGCCTACACCGTCTTGCGCGAGATGGTCGACAGTGCCGTGCTAGACTTGGTCGATAAGCACGTGGTCTGCGACAGCATTTCGCTCTTTGTGGGTTATGCGAGCGAACGAGCCGACATACGCCGCCTCGACGCCAGCGGTACAGCACAATATGTGGACGGATGCGGGCACTTGCGCTCGAGCACGTCGAGCATCGAACCTACCGCAACCGCCGGCCCCAAGCTCGCGCCCCGTGCGCCCAAGCCCGTCCAGCGCGATGACGAACGGCGCCGCTTGGTGCGCGAAGCGCAGGCAATCGATGGCATCTTTGTGGGAGAGCATGGCGGTAAACCGCGCGGTGGCTATGCCGCACTCTTTGCGCACTCTAACGCCTCGCGAAAGCTTCCCGAGCGCACCAATTCGTTTAAGAAGATCATGAGTTATTTCGATGAGCTCTGGGCGCAGACCGTCGATCCCAAACGACCGGTCAAGCGCATCAACCTGGGATTTGGCAACCTCATGCCCGAGGAATTTGCCACTATCGATCTGTTCAGCGATATCGAGGCCGATGAGCGCGAGCGCGACCTGGCGCGCGCCGTCCTGGCCGTAAAAGGCAAGTACGGCAAGAACGCGCTCGTCAAGGGATTAAGCTTTACCACCGGCGCCACCGCGCGCGAACGCAACGACCAAGTTGGAGGACACCGTGCCTAAACCCAAACAACAGCCCGTGCGCCCGCCGACCGCCTTCGAGCGCCTAGCGGACCCCGAGGGAAGACGTCGCTCCGCCGACCCCAAGCTCACCGCTAACGGCGCCGTCCGTGCCGGCCGGGCCGCGCAGTTTATGCCCTTTGCCGCCCTCACGGGATACTACGAACTCGTGCGCAAGCAGGAAATCACCGTCGAGCAAAAACGTGAGCTCACGGAAGAAAAAGCCCTCGAGCTTTCGCAAAAGCTCGAGGGCCTCAAACGCGGCGACTTGGTGCGCGTCACCTATTACGATACGTACGGCTATCGTAGCCGCACGGGCATTCTCGACGAAGCGTTACCCGCATTCAAGCTGCTCAAACTCAGGGATATCGCCATCAACTTCGACGATATCCAGGACATTGAGCTACGCGGACGAGCCTAGCGACGAGAACGCTTGCGCAAGACGAGAGCAATGCCAAGCACTGCGGCAGCTGCAACCAGCAATCCCAAGACCAGCGTGAGGGTCGAGTCGCCAGCGCGAGGCAGCGAGCCGTCCTTCGGAGTCTTCTTAGCGGTCGTCGTGACGGTGGTCGTGGTGCTGCTCGACTGGTCGTTGCCACCCGTCTGGCTGCCGCCAGGCTGATCGCCGCCACCCGGCTGCGAAGGATCGGTGGGTTCCGTCGGATCCGGAGTACCGGGATCAACCGGATTCTCCGAATTCTCCTTGCGCTGGATCCAGACCTGGCAACCATAGAACGGGTTGGCGGTACCAAGGCACAGACCCTGGTTGGTCACCGCAAAGGTGCGCAGACCATGGTTATACGGATCGTTAAAGCCATTGGTCGTCAGCGTCGTAAAGTTCACGCCGTCCTCGGTCACATACATATCAAAGCCGCGCTCGGCATCGCGCAGGTAACACATGCACGTAAGGACACTCTGCAACTTCTTGAGGTTCTCCTCGCTCAGCAGCTTATCGAGCGCATCCTGAATATCGCTCGGCAGCTCGGTGCCATAGGCATCCTCGTACTGCTGCTTAAGGCTCTCATAGCTATCGAGCATGTCCTGATACTGGTCGGCAAAGGACTTGAAGTACGCGATCTCGCCATCGATCTTCTGGACATAAGCGGCGTCGTCCTCAAAGTCCTGGGACATCGTCGCGGCCTGATCGCAAAGACCGCCCGCGGCATCCTCCAGCGCATCGCTCAGATCGCCAAAGCCCTTAGCAACCTCGGTCTTCTCGTCATCGACATCGACGGCCTTGTTTGAATCATCAACCTCAGCAGCTTCGTTCGAATCATCGACCTCGACGGCCTCGTTTGAATCATCGTCCGCAAGCGTGTTCACGGGAACGATGGGGTCGTCAGGCGATTTCTTGTCGAGCAGGTGATTGAGCAGGTCCCTAAGGCGCTGAACCTGAGAGTCCCACTCCTCGGGCGTCATATCGATAATGTCGCCATTGGAGAACTGGCCGATCGGCTCAAGCAGGCTCGCGGTATCAAAGGTACCGATATACAGCTTGCCGTCGAACTTCTGCATGCGCCAAATGTACTGGTTCTCGTTTCGGCCAAAGCCCGAAGTCAGGCCGGAAATACCGCCCTCGGGGAACATGTCGGTGCGATCGCCAACGACGAGCTCCATGTTCTCGTCCTTGTCCATGCGATAGATGTTAACCGACTGCTCAAGATTGGCATTCACAAACGAGCAGTCAACGCCACCCATGCTGCTCTTGCCGCCCTCTTCGGTGTTGGATTTGTTGAACAGGATGCGCTCGAGGGCAATCTCCTCGTCGTTGTATTCACCGATATAGAGGTAGTCGTTGTAGACGATGAGGTTGGCAGCGCCAGAACGGGTACGGGCAGGATCGATGCCAAAGCAGTACTTTGCACCGTCCGTCTTCTGATCGCCGACAATGGGAGTCCACGAATAGCTGCCGTCGGCATTCTTGTCGCCACGGACCATGGCAAACGACTGCATGGAATTATCATCGGGAGCGTTCTCGGGCGTACCGGTGCAGATGGTCGCATAGAGATGGCCATTGTACGAGACCATATCCCAAATGGCGCCGCCGTAGATGCTGTCCTGATAGCGAATCGCCGGATAGCCAAACAGCGTCTCCGAGTTGGCAATCTCGGTGAAGCTGTCCTGGCCCTTCGAGGGGTCAGACGACGTCAGGATTGTCGACACAAAATTACCGTTCGCGTCTTTACCCACATTACTGATGACGAGCTGGCCATCATGGACGCACATGCCGCGGATACCGGTAGAAATGCCCTGCTTGTAGGCAGCACCGTAATCCTGCATGCTCGAAAGGCCCTGATAGACAACTTTGTACTCATCCGTCTTAGGATCGATCTCGTATACAGCAGGCAGGCCGCCTTTGCCGTCATTGGTCCTGACGCTGCCGCAGAAATAGAGCTTACCCTTATAGCTCACGGCATTGCGGAACAAAGGAGCGACGCCGTTGAGCGATTCAGAGAGTAGCAGCTTGGTCTCACCGGTCTTGGTATTGATCTTGACCAAGATGCCGCCGCTGTCCTTGTCGGCCGTGCCATCCTCCTTCTGCTGTCCATAGAAGAAGGTACCGTTAAACATGGCCTCCAGCGTCAGGCGCATGGTTTCGACATCAAAGGAATCGCCCAGCGTGCTGTTCATGAGCGTCAGCGTGTTGCCCATCGCCGCATAGCAGGTGCCCACATAAAGCCAGTCACCATAGCTCGCAGCCGCCCAAGTGTAGCTCTGGCCGCGATCGCCTTCGTTGTTGGCCGTATTACCATCGGCGCCCGGAACGGCAACGGCACCGTTACCCTGGTAGTCGACGATGCCATCCGGCTGCGACGTTCCTACCGTAGGATGCGAGAGCTTCTCAAAGGAATACCCATTTCCCGCATTGTAGGTAACGGCACCCGATGCGTCTTCGGCGTGCGCCGGCAGCGGCGATACCAAGATAGCGGCAAGCGCTGCCACCAAGCCAAGTGTTCCCACTCGTCTCATAAGGTTATAGCCTCCCCTGTCCTAAAGCCCAGTTTTAGCATTCTTCATTTCTGTCCACGGTTAATTGCAATCTGAGCACAGCAATAATCAGTGTATAAAATACACCTGTAATTTTTTGGACGGGTTCATAGATGCTCGATTGGTAGCGAATTCCGCGCAAACCGTCACCAAACTCCACTTTTGCCGCATCTAAAGGTTATTTTTGCGCAAATTTTTGGATGCCGATAGTCACAATGGGCAGGAGGCTGGTACCCACCGGAGAGGGCAACGCCTACATTTTCATAACGTAATAGCCCGCACCCCTCACCGCCGTCTCGAGTGTGTCGCGATCAACCGGGCGCTTCGAGCGTACGCGTGCCGTGTGGTCCGCATACGTCACCGTTGCCCACACGCCGTCCAGCGCATTGAGGGCATTGGCCACGTTCTGAGCGCAGCCGTCACAGCTCATGCCGCCGATGAGCAGCTCATCGCTATAGGGATAGTGCGATGCATCGGTATCCACCACAACAACCTTTTTGGCCTTCTTGCCGCTCGCACCATCGCTGCAGCAACTCTTCCCGTGTGTCGAAGCGGCAATGCGACGCAGTCCAAAAAACATGCCGACGGCAATGACGGTCAGCACGATGAGATTCGCAGGGTTGAGCAAGTCACTCATGCGTTCCCCTTTCAGTAGCACTATCTAGATACCCCCATGGGGTGTCCTCATCTTAACCCAAAATCATGTCCGTTCGGTCAATTAGTTTTCCTCTTCAAACTTTTTTGTTGACCATGGCTTACTTTCGTGTATAAGTTTTCCTAGGCTAACAGTTTAGATCCGTAAGGAGCGACGTGACTCGAGCCATAGACATCCCAACGTTTCAGGCAGCAGTCGTGCGCAACTGCTCCCCCACGCTCGCGGGCATCAAGCCGGCATCGCTCTTTACCTATCCAGGCACCTACGCCCACGGGGACGGCTCGACCGCAACAGAAACCATCGCAGAACGCCGAGCACGCCTGCTCAACGTTATCGCCCAGTGCAACCGCGAGCTTGACCCGCTTGGCATCCACCTGAGTGTTTTGGTCTGGCGGCCCTGCGGAGCGCTCGTGTACGTGTACCGAGCCAAAAGCCTCACCACCTATTTCGCGGACCCTCGCGCCAAAACGGCGCTCGCCTCGGAAGGCTACGACACGAGAGACCTTTCGACATGCCTTGTGCATTTGGCATCACGCATCACGCTCGCGAGTAATAACGTCGCGGAATGCGCCTGTAGCCAGACTCGATGCGCACTACCCCAGCAAGCTAGCTGCAGCAACGACTGCACCTGCGAGTTTCCGCACGAAATAGGCTACTTCCTCGGATATCCCTACGACGATGTGCGCGAGTTTATCGTCCAGCGCGGCGAGAACTACAAGGTCTTTGGAGCTTGGAAGGTCTACACGAATGTCGAGCAAGCGCTTGCGATGTTTGACGCCTACCGCGCTTGCACTCAATACCTCACCTTTGTCTATCAGCAGGGCAGCAGCTTGGCGCAACTTGCCCAGGCAACCCGATAGAACATAGAAGCCGCGGCAACCTGCCGCACAACTGAAAGGACTCAACATGAGCAAGATCGCCGTCGTCTACTGGAGCGGCACGGGCAACACCGAGGCCATGGCAAACCTCGTTGCCGAAGGTGCAACCGATGCCGGCGCCGAGGCAGAGGTCATCTCCTGCGCCGACTTCTCCGCAGACAAGGCCGCTGGCTATGACGCTATCGCCTTCGGCTGCCCCGCCATGGGTTCCGAGGAGCTTGAATATGATGAGTTCCAGCCCATGTGGGATGAGGTCAAGGAGACCCTCGGCGACAAGAAGGTCGTCCTCTTTGGCTCTTATTCGTGGGCCGAGGGCGAATGGATGGACAACTGGAAGGCGGACGCCGACGAGGAGGGCGTCAACGTCGTCGATTCCGTCATCTGCTACGACGCCCCCGATGATGAGAGCGAAGCGGCCTGCCGCGCCCTTGGAGCCGAGCTCGCCTAGCGGCAATGAGCTCCGCCCGCAACGCGCATTGCAACAAAACACATTCGCGTCCCAACAAAAACGGGAGCCGGATCACATCCGGCTCCCGTTTTCTGCTATGTCAGTCATATAAAGCGGCTACGAGATATTGCCCAAGAACGCCTTGGTGCGCTCGCTCTTGGGGTGGTCGAAGACCTCGCTCGGCGTACCCTCTTCCACAATGACGCCGCCGTCCATAAAGACGACGCGGTCGGCGACATCGCGGGCAAAGCCCATCTCGTGCGTCACGACGATCATGGTCATACCGTCGTGCGCCAGGTCGCGCATGACGCCCAGAACGTCGCGCACGAGCTCAGGGTCGAGCGCCGAGGTGGCCTCGTCAAAGAGCATCACGTGCGGGTTCATCGACAGGGCGCGGGCGATGGCCACGCGCTGCTGCTGGCCGCCCGAGAGCTGGCTCGGCATAAAGTCGATGCGCTCGGCCAGGCCGACCTTGGTCAGCTCCTCGACGGCGATCTTCTCGGCCTCTTCCTTGCTGCGCTTGAGCACCTTTTGCTGCGCAAGCATGACGTTCTTTTTGACCGACAGGTGCGGGAACAGGTTGAACTGCTGAAACACCATGCCCAGGTGCGTGCGCACTTTGTTGAGGTCGACGCCCTTGGCACACACATCCACGCCCTCGACGACAATCGAGCCGCTCGTGGGATGCTCCAGGCGATTGATGCAGCGAAGCATCGTCGACTTGCCCGAGCCTGAGGGGCCCAAGACCACAACGACCTCACCCTTGTGCACATCCAGATCGATATCGCGCAGGACCACGTTGTCCCCAAAGGCCTTCTGGAGGTTCTTGATGCTGACGACGACCTCGTTCGAGTTATTGGTTTCGCTCATGATAGGACCTCCTTACAGACCGGCGATGTGATCGGCGGGCGTCGCGACAACCTGTCCGGCACTCTTGGTGGGACGCTTCTTTTTGGTTTCGGCCGTCCCCAGAAGCCTCGCCTCAAGACCGCTCACCAAGCGCGCAAGCGGCAGGGTAATGACCAGATAGAACAGGGCGGCAACCACATACGGCGTAATGGAGCCCGTCGTTGCCACGATGGTGCGGGCATTCATGACGATCTCGACCACGCCAACGGCGGCGAGCAGCGACGTATCCTTGTAGAGCAGGATAAACTCGCTGGTCAGCGTAGGCAGGACATTGCGGAACGTCTGCGGAATCATAACGTAGAGCAGCGTCTGGAAGGCATTCATGCCCAGCGAGCGAGCAGCCTCGTTTTGGCCCTTGGGGATCGACTGAATACCGGCACGGAAGATCTCGCACAGGTACGCAGACGAGTTCATGGCCATGACGATAACGCCCAAGACGTAGTCGTCCACCTTGACGCCGGCGAGCGGCAAGCCAAAGAACGCAATGTAGATCTGCAGGAACGCCGGCGTGCCGCGGATGATATTCACGTAGATGCCGGCAAGGCAGCGCAGGATGCGCGACTTGGAGATGCGCATGAGCGACAGCGCAAAGCCAAAGGGAATAGCCAACGGAAATGCCACGAGCACGATCGAGAGCGACATAAGGAAGCCCTTAAAGACGATCGGCAGGCTCTGGACCAAAATGACCGGGTTCAAGAACAGGCGGAGGAACATATTGGAGTTCCACGCCTCGACCCACGGCTGCTC
>CABRZY010000052.1 GCA_902475475.1 uncultured Collinsella sp. | reverse complement strand
TGTGCAATCGCAAGAAGATGACGGGGCGGAATGTCAATCCTGGTCTAACAGAGCCTTTTTTAATCCCCGTCCCAGAAAAATCATTATGCATAGAAAGTCATAATTATCATTTCATAAACATTTCGATGAAATTAACGCCATGAGGCATGCTTACGGTTACAATACCGCGAGGCCTAACTACACACCTTTAAGCCGGTCCTGTGAGACCGGGAAGGAGAACTATGGCGAACAACCATACCGCGGGCGCTGCCGCCCGCACCTTCGCGCCCAGCGAGCTTTGCCAGCGTATGCTGGCCAAAACCAGCAAGGGCACCTGTGGTCCCTGCATCCTGTATCTTGAGGATGGGACCATTTTTTATGGACGTGCATGCGGCGCCGAGGGCACCGCGACCGGCGAAGTCTGCTTCAACACCTCGCTCGAGGGCTACTTTGAGGTCATGACCGACCCGAGTTATGCCGGCCAAATCGTAACCATGACCTATCCACAGATCGGCAATTACGGTATCGACGAGACCGACGTCCAGTCGGCCTTCCCCGGCGATACCGCTCGCTCCGCGAGCGCTCCCGCCATGCGTGGCATGGTCGTCCGCGACATGTGCGCCACGCCTTCTAACTGGCGCTCGACTGTCAGCGTGCCGGAGTACCTGCGTGCACACGGCATCGTCGCTATCGAGGGCGTCGACACCCGCGCTCTCGTGCGCCACCTGCGCGACAACGGTTCCAAGATGGGCATAATCTCGACGGAGATCTTCGACGTCGACGAGCTTGCTGAGTGCCTGTCCGCCGCGCCCACGCTGGTCGGCGAGAACCTGGTCAAGACCGTGAGCTGCCCTGAGCCCCATGCCTTTGCTGCGAGCGACCTGCCCGCTACGCATGACTTTGCGCTTGCCCCTGCCGCTCCTGCCCGCCACAAAGTGGTTGCCTACGACTGCGGTGTCAAGCGCGGCATCCTGGAGGGCCTGGTCCGTGCCGGCTGCGACCTCACCGTCGTGCCGTGGGATACGCCCGCTCAGCAGGTGCTCGACATGAATCCCGATGGTGTCTTTTTGTCCAACGGCCCCGGCGACCCCGACGCCGTGGTGGAGACCTACGAGCAGGTGCAGCAGCTGATCGGCAAGGTGCCGGTCTTTGGTATTTGCCTCGGTCACCAGATGATCAGCTTGGCATGCGGCGCCCAGATGGAAAAGCTTAAGTTCGGTCACCGCGGTGGCAACCAGCCGGTTATGAACCTGGTAAGCCGCCGTGTGGAGATCACCGCGCAAAACCATGGCTTTGGCCTGCTGTTCCCCAGCTTGGGCAAGCTTGTCCCCGAGCTTTCCGGCGGCGAGACCGAGCATGCGGCCGATGGAGATCTGCGCGTCTGGGTGCGCCGCGGTATCGCGCCGGTCGTGATGAACGAGCGCTTTGGCCGCATTCGCTTGACGCATGTGAATCTCAATGACGGCACCGCCGAGGGCATTCAGCTGCTCGATGCGCCGTGCTTCTCGGTCCAGTACCATCCCGAGGCCTCACCTGGCCCCACCGATGCTCACTATCTCTTTACCGCCTTTACGCGACTCATGGACGGCGAGGAGAACTATCTGGACATCGATACCGCCAAGGACCGTCTCGCTGGCTGGAATTTTGCCGAGACCGCCGCGACCGAGACCGAGGAGAACTAACATGCCGAAACGTACTGACATCAAGCGCATCCTTGTCATTGGTTCGGGCCCCATCGTTATTGGCCAGGCATGTGAGTTCGACTACTCCGGCGCCCAGGCCTGCAAGGTGCTCAAGGAGGATGGCTTTGAGGTCATCCTGGTCAACTCCAACCCGGCGACCATCATGACCGACCCGGGTCTTGCCGACCGCACCTATGTCGAGCCCATCACCGCCGAGTTTATCGAGCGCGTGATCAAGAAAGAGCGTCCGGACGCGCTGCTGCCCACGCTGGGCGGCCAGACCGGTCTGAACGCCGCCGTCGAGCTGGCGAAAGACGGCACGCTCGACAAGTACGGCGTCGAGATGATCGGCTGCGACCTGGCCGCCATCGAGCGCGGCGAGGACCGCAAGCTCTTTAACGAGGCCATGGCCGAGATTGGCCTGGAGGTCGCGCGCTCGGGCTATGCCTACAGCGTGGCCGACGCCGAGGCTATCGCCGAGCGCGTGGGCTATCCCTGCGTACTGCGCCCGAGCTTTACCCTCGGCGGCGCCGGCGGCGGCATCGCTCACACCCACGAGGAGCTCGTCTCCATCGTGAGCCAGGGCCTCGAGCTCTCGCCCGCCCACGAGGTGCTGGTCGAGGAGTCCATCGAGGGCTGGAAAGAGTACGAGATGGAGGTCATGCGTGACCATGCTGGCAACGGCATCATTGTGTGCTCCATCGAGAATCTCGACCCCATGGGCGTGCATACCGGCGACTCCATCACCGTGGCGCCGGCGCAGACGCTCTCCGACCTTGAGTATCAGCGCATGCGTGTCGCCTCGCTCGCCATCTTGGAGAAGATCGGCGTTGAGACCGGTGGCTCCAACGTGCAGTTTGCCGTGAATCCCAACACCGGCCGCCTGATCGTCATCGAGATGAACCCGCGCGTGAGCCGTTCGTCCGCCCTCGCGTCCAAGGCCACGGGTTTCCCCATTGCCAAGGCCGCCGCGCGCCTGGCTGTGGGCTACACGCTCGACGAGATCGTCAACGACATCACCAAGGCTACGCCCGCCTGCTTTGAGCCCACGATCGACTACTGTGTGGTCAAGGTGCCGCGCTTTGCCTTCGAGAAGTTCAAGGGTACCGACCCCACGCTCACCACGCGCATGAAGGCCGTGGGCGAGATTATGGCGATCGGCCGCACCTTTGAGGAGGCCTTTGGCAAGGCTATGCGCTCGCTGGAGGATGGCCACCAGGGCATTTGCGCCGGTGGCAAAGAGGGTGCCGATAAGCTGAGCGACGACGAGCTTGCTCAGGCCGTGACAACCCCGACCGAGCATCGCATCTTCTTTGTGGTCGAGGCCCTGCGCCGCGGCTGGGATGTCGCGCGTATCCGTGCCATCTGCGGTATCGATCCGTGGTACCTCAACCGTATCAACGACATGGTGCAGGTCCAGGAGAGCATCCGCGGCCTGCGTGTGGAGGATATCGATGCCGACGCGATGCGCCTGCTCAAGCAGTACGGCACGAGCGACGCCGAGATCGCTGCGCTGACCGGCTCGGACGAGCGCTTTGTGCGCGCCTATCGCAAGGGCCTTGGCGTGGTTCCCAGCATGAAGACGGTCGATACCTGCGCTGCGGAGTTCTCGAGCGCCACGGAGTACCATTACAAGACGTACGAGAACATCTACCGCACGAGCCCGGATGCCAAGAAGTGCGTGGCTCCCGACGAGACCACGCCGGCGGACAAGCCCAAGGCGATGATCTTGGGCGCCGGTCCCAACCGCATTGGCCAGGGTATCGAGTTCGATTACTGCTGCGTGCACGCGAGCTACGCGCTGGCGGCCCGCGGCTTTGAGACCATCATGGTCAACTGCAATCCCGAGACCGTTTCGACCGACTACGACACGTCCGACCGTCTGTACTTTGAGCCGCTCACCTACGAGGACGTCATGGATGTCATCGATGTTGAGCGACCCGACGGCGTCGTGGTGACGCTCGGCGGCCAGACTCCGCTTAAGCTGGCGCGCATGCTCGAGGAAAGCGGCGTGAACATCATGGGCACCAAGCCCGATGCCATCGACTTTGCCGAGGACCGCGAGCGCTTTGCCGCCCTGCTCGACAAGCTGGGCATTATGTATCCGCCGGCGGGCCAGGCAACCTCGTTTGAGGAGGCCGAGGCCGTCGCCGCGCATATTGGCTACCCGCTGCTGGTGCGTCCGAGCTACGTGCTGGGCGGCCGCGGCATGATGATCGCCTACGATGCCGAGCATCTGCGCGATTATATGGCCGAGGCTGCACGCATTAGCCCCGACTACCCGGTGTATCTGGATCACTTCTTGGAGGGTGCGATCGAGTCCGATGTCGACGCCCTGTGCGATGGCGAAGAGGTCTACATCGGCGGCATTCTGGAGCATATCGAGGAGGCCGGCATTCACTCCGGCGACTCTGCGACCTGCATTCCGCCGTTCAGCTTTAGCGAGAGCCTGCAGGCAAAGCTCCGTGAGACCACGCGCCGCATCGCGATGGCGCTGGGCGTACGCGGCCTGGTTAACGTGCAGTACGCCATCAAGGGCGAGACCGTTTACGTGATCGAGGCCAACCCGCGTGCCAGCCGCACCGTGCCGTTTATCTCCAAGGCCACCGGCGTGCCGCTGGCCAAGTGTGCGGCGCGTATCATGGCGGGCGATTCCATCGCCAGCCTGGGCCTGCCGAGCGACGAGCGTCAGCTCGATTGGTTCTGCATGAAGGAAGCCGTTATGCCCTGGGGTCGTTTCCCCGGTGCCGACGTTATCCTGGGTCCCGAGATGAAGTCGACGGGCGAGGTCATGGGTATCGCCAAGAGCTATCCCGAGGCATACGCCAAGACGCAGCTGGCGATCGACTACAAGCTGCCCGACCCGAGCGCCGGCAAGGTGTTCATTAGCGTGTGCGATCGCGACAAGCGCCACATCCTTTCGGTCGCGCGTATCCTGCGCTACCTGGGCTTTGACATCTGCTCCACCGAGGGTACGGCGCGCGTGCTGCGTGGCGGCAACGTGACGTGCGAGGTCGTGGAGAAGATTAGCGGCCCGCATGACGGCGAGCGCCCCAACATCGGCGACCTCATCGCCGATGGCAAGATTGCGGTAATCATCAATACGCCGTACGGCCCGGGCTCGCGTGGCGATGGCTACCTGCTACGCACCGAGGCCGTCCGTCGTGGCGTGACCTGCGTGACGGCGATGTCTGCGGCCAACACGTACGTGAGTGCCATCGAGGCCGTGCGCGAGGACCAGCAGGGTCACGGCAGCGCCAACGACATGGGCATGGACGTCATCGCCCTGCAGGACCTGCCGCAGTACACGGTGTAATGTGACCTGGTCGGCCGGGGCGGAGGGTGCCGAATTTCCCCCTTCGCTCCGGCTGCAAGCAGAGTCGCTCAGTGGCAAATTCGGCCCCCTCCGCCCCGGCCTGCGGTGACTTGGCTGCACCGTGTGCTGCCGAAGGGGCTTTGCGCGATGACTAGGGCTGAATAAAAAGTGAGTGTGGGATCCGCCGTTCGTTCGAACGGCGGATCCCACACTAATATTTCAGCCAACGTACGTCATGGCAATTCCCGGTAGGTCGCAGGGTGGCGGCTGAGCCTTTCCCTCGGGAAACTTCGCGAAGCCCAGTTCCCGAGGGAAAGGCTCAGCCGCCACCACAAAGACCGCAGGGACGGGAGCAGCTATACTACTCTCAGTAGTTAAGGGTCGCGGATCCGCCGCGTCGCCGTTCTCAACAGGAGGTCTTTGTTTATGGCAGATCAGAAGCCGGTTGTCGGGATCATTATGGGCTCCAAGTCCGATCTGGGCGTTATGGAAGGCTGCACCGCCGAGCTCGAGGCGCTCGGTGTGCCCTATGAGCTTGTCATTGCGAGCGCACACCGCACGCCGGCGAAGGTCCACGAGTGGGCCTCGACTGCTGCCGATCGCGGTATCAAAGTGATTATCGCCGCCGCCGGCAAGGCCGCTCACCTGGGTGGTGTCGTGGCTGCCTTTACGCCGCTGCCGGTCATCGGCGTGCCTATGAAGACGAGTGACCTGGGCGGCATGGATTCGCTGCTGTCGATGGTGCAGATGCCTTCGGGTGTGCCCGTGGCCTGCGTTGCCATCAACGGCGCCAAGAACGCCGCCATCTACGCCACGCAGATTCTGGGCGCATGCGACCCCGAGTACCGCAAGGTTATCGAGAAGATGAAGCAGGAGATGGCCGACGCCTAGACGTTCCGCCGTTTCGCCGCAGTATAAGGAGAGCCATGTCCGACTATCAGGGAAAACGATTCAAGGCTTCTCAGATTCCCGATCCGTCGAAGCCGGGTGCTGCCCATGCGGCACAGCAGGGTCGGACATCCTCTCCTCAGCAGCCGCGCGCGCCGCGTTCCGTAACGCCGACGTCCCATCGCCGCCAGGATACGCCGGCTGCGTATCGCCCTTCGTCATATGGCACGGTAAAGAAGCAGGCTCGGACGACGAGGCAGCTGAGTGACGCGCCGTCCAACTATGCCGAGCAGCCGCGTAAGAAACGCCGATCCATCATTCCCATCTTGCTCATCATCGTGGGCATCGGTCTGATTGTTGCCGCCGCTGCCATCTTTATCAACGCGCAGATTGGCTATAAGCAGGCGAGCGATTCGTATCAGAAAATCGAGAAGCAATATATAAGCGATAAGGACGCCAGCGGCGTGCCGATTATCGACTTCGATGCACTTGCTCAGACAAACCCCGAGATTGTGGGTTGGATTTACGCGCCGGGAACCAACATCAACTATCCCGTGGTGCAGACCAATAACAACTCCAAATACCTCAACACGCTGTTTGACGGTACGTCCAATGCATCGGGTGCGATCTTCTTGGACAGTGACGATGCCGCGCCGGGAATGGTTGACCAGCAGACCACGATCTACGGCCACCACATGAATGACGGGTTGATGTTCAACGTGATTTCGGACACCACTGATCAGGCGACGTTCGATAGCATCGAGTCCGTGTATTACATCACACGGGATGCTACGTATAAACTGCGACCACTGGCGACCAAAGTTGTCGAGGATACGTATGCCAAGGCGCGCACACCCAATTTTGAGGGCGACGACGGGCTCAAGAACTACCTGTCCGAGATGCTCGACGGTGCCTCTGCCGTGGCGAGCGATGCGGGCGATCGCGCCGCCTCGGCAACCAAGGTCGTAACGCTTGTGACCTGTCGTTCGTTATCGCTGAGTAACACGCGCGCCGTCATGGTACTCACGCCGGTCGAGGAATAAGTTGTTCGAGAGTAGCTAAAAAGCCCGTCCTAAATTGGCTACTAGACGACGGTAAGGGAGAAATGATGCTTGAGAATGGCAAAACGATGCCTTCGGTTGATACTTGGCTGCGCGAGGCCAAGGCCGATGCTTCGGCGGCAGGCTGTGGGATGTATCTGACGCATAACGGCGTGGTGCGCGCGACGCCCAAGTCCGAGGTCCGCGGGATCGAAACCGATGGCGTAGCTCCCGGACGCAGGGTGGGCGGCATGGTATTCGGCTTCGATGCTCAGAAGGTGCAGGCTGCTATCGAGGCCACGAGCGCGATGCCGGGTATCGGCTATGTGCGCGTGTGGCTGGCAAGCGGCGAGCTCGCCGTGGGTGACGACATCATGCTCGTGCTCATCGGCGGAGACATTCGCCCGCACGTGGTCGATGCGCTGCAGGCACTCGTTGGCACCATCAAGAACGAATGCGTAAGTGAGGTCGAGCGCGAGGCGTAGAGGCTTGCGTCGATAGAAGACTCGTTTATAAAAATGCCCGCCGGTACGTGTGATACCGGCGGGCATTTTGCGTTTTGGGCGCGGTTGGCGCTACACGCGCGTCGCATCCTTGGGGCTCATGGTCATGCTCTGGAAGCGATTCTCCATAAAGTCATTATCGAAGTACTTGCCGTAGAACTGCGCAACGGGAATATCCGGTTCCGTGCCGTTGACGCGCTGATACCAATAATCGAGCGACTGTAGCGTCATAACGCCATCGACCAGCATAATGATGGTGAAGATGACGGTAGCCGAGTAGCGACTCTTCCACGGAATCATGTTGATGAGCTTGAGCAGTCTCGGCAGCAGCAGCTTGATCCAGATGAGGCCACCCAGACCCCACAGGCAGGCGAAGCCTGTGCAGGTACGTCCGCCGGTAAGGACGGCGAGCGGATCGGGCATGCCAAAGAGCTTCATATGCGAGTAGCTCCACGAGACCACGCCAAACGAGGTCTGCATAAACCAGCCCACGAACACCTCAAAGCTTGCGCCGAGCAGCGCGCTCACCAAAAAGATAATGATGGGGTTCTTTTTGTAGAAGCGGTTGAGCACCATGGTCATGAGCACGGCGCCAAATCCGTAGATGGGGCTGAAGGGGCCAAACAGCATGCCGGCGCGGTTCTGGTAGACGCCCGGGTCGTCGACCGTCATGTGCCAGATGTCCTCGGCGATCAGGCCGAGTATGCAGCAGACAAAGAATACCCAGAACAGGTTGAAGTAGTTGAGCTTGATGTAGCCTTCGCCGGTTTCATCGCGCCCGAGCATGCCCTCGGCGGCGGCGTCGCGATCGAGCATTTCCTGCAGGCGGCGCTGCAGCTCGCGCTCCTGGCGCAGCGTGGGGTCGACGGTGGTCGAAAGCGCGACGAGGATGCCGAGCTGGATGGCAGGGCGCAGCAAGAAAGGCCCGATACCCTGGAGCATCACGTCGACCAAAAGCTCGACGACGGTCAATGCGATAAGGATATAGGACAGACGGGCGGCATTGCGGCGCTGGTTCTTGATGAGGTCCAGGCCAAAGATGATCAAGATGACGGCACTGGCAGCCGAGAGCATGATGCCGGCGACAATCAGTCCGACCGCGACGAGCGTGTTGTCGCCGAGCTTGGCGGCGGCGTTGCCGTTGATGAGTGCGGTGATGACCTGCCACATAAAGGCGCCGACCGACGGGAGCGTACCCACGCCGGACAGGATGCACAGGACGGCGTACACCTTAATGATGAGGGGGATCTTCTTGACCTCCGTGGCGCTGGGGACGCTGGGGTCGAGTTCGTTTCGATCCATACATAACCTTTCTCGTTTTGCTGTAGGTACAAGGATACGCCGCCGACCTGCCAAAAGACAGGACGAACGTCCCAATTGCAACAATGCAAGCCCCAACGGCGGGCGAGACGCGTCGCAACGGAAGTATGCGGGATCGTCGGCCCCGAGGCGGTTGCCCAATAAAATGTTTGGCTGCAAAACGGATTATAAGCTCGGTGGGCTTTTAAAAAGCGCTGTTCATGCGCGGGAGTGCTTGTCTTGCCGTGCGTATAATAGGGCAGGTAACGCCAAATAACGAGGCTCTGAGGGGATGCCATGTCTCAAGAAACCATCCGCGCGGCCGAGCGTGCCGCGGGACAGGTGAAGACCATGTCGACGTATGATCCGGACTCCGACCAGCTGCATGAGGAATGCGGCATTTTTGGTGTGTGGGCACCCGATCGCGATGTGGCTCGACTGACGTACTTTGGTCTGCGCGCGCTGCAGCATCGCGGCCAGGAATCGGCGGGAATCGCCGTGGGTGATGGCGGCACGGTTATGGTCCGCAAGGATCTGGGCCTGCTCGACCGCGTGTTCTCCAACGCCGACCTGTCGACACTCTCCGGCCAGCTGGCCGTGGGCCACGTGCGCTATGGCACTGCCGGTGCCAAGAGCTGGGAAGCCTCGCAGCCGCATCTTTCTACCATCAACAGCGTCATTATCGCGCTTGCTCACAACGGCACTCTGGTCAACACCGACGAGCTGCGCCGCCAGCTGATCGAGCTGGGCGTGCCGTTCCTCTCCAATTCGGATTCCGAGGTCGCGACTAAGCTTATCGGCTACTTTACTCAGCGTACAGGCCATCTGCGCGAGGGCATTCGCAAGACCATGGAGCTCGTGCGCGGCGGCTACGCCATGACGCTCATCAACGAGCAGGCACTCTACGCATTCCGCGATCCGCACGGCATTCGCCCGCTCGTGCTGGGCAAGCTGGTGGACGAGGGCCTGGACCAGGCCGATGCCGCATCCGTTTCGCAGCTGCCGTCGCAGGACGGCGCCGCGACGGTCGACTCCGCCGTCCGTGTCACGCGCGCCGGCGGCTGGGTCGTTGCTTCCGAGACGTGCGCGCTCGACATCGTGGGCGCCGAGTACGTCCGTGACGTCCGTCCCGGCGAGATCCTGCGCATCAGCGCCGAGGGTCTGGTATCCGAGCAGGGCGTGCCTGCAGCCGAAGAGCCCGCAAACTGCATCTTTGAGCAGGTCTACTTTGCCCGCCCCGACTCCATCATGAACGGCAAGAGCGTCTATGCCTGCCGTTACGACATGGGTCGTCAGCTGGCACACGAGGAGCCCGTCGAGGCCGATCTGGTCATCGGCGTGCCCGACTCCGGCCTGCCGCCCGCGGAGGGGTATTCGCACGAGAGCGGTATTCCCTTTGGCGAGGGCCTTATCAAGAACCGCTACGTGGGCCGTACGTTTATCGAGCCCACGCAGGAGCTGCGCGCCATGGGCGTGCGTATGAAACTCAACCCGCTGCGCGACAACATCGAGGGCAAGCGCCTGGTCGTCATCGACGACT
>CABRZY010000051.1 GCA_902475475.1 uncultured Collinsella sp. | reverse complement strand
CGCATGAGTATTACTGCAAGATGCCCAAGGATATCGACCAGCGCATCTGCCTGGTTGTCGACCCCATGCTCGCCACGGGTGGCTCGGCCGAGATGGCTATTAGCTACCTGCGCGAGCGCGGCGTTAAGGACATCCGCATGCTGTGCATCGTCGCCGCGCCCGAGGGCCTCAAGTCGCTGACCGAGAAGGACCCCGACGTACATATTTATACGTGCGCCATCGATGACCATCTCAACGAGGACGCCTACATCGTTCCCGGCCTGGGTGACGCTGGTGACCGTATTTACGGAACGCTCTAACCACTGAGCGATATCGGCTACAGCCGCAAATACGAAGAAATGGTGCGCGCGGGCGAGCAAAAGGCGTCCGCGCGCACTCCTGTTAACGGACGTTTTGCCCTGCAGGGTTCTAGAAAAACGTATTACCGTACCTGCGGCATAAAGAAGGTCTTAAGAAAACGAACAGGTGCGTATTAACCGATGCTTTTTCGGTTGTACTTTAGCGATTGGCTCGTACAATAGTCACCAATGTTTGGCGGGAACTGTTCTGTGGAGCGTTAAAAAGGAAAGTGAGGACGCCAGTGTTTCAGATAGCCGATCTGCTCGCTATCGTTGCAGGCGCCATCGCGGGCGCGGTCGCCTTTCTTCCCTTTGTTTTTACGCTCAAGCCGGTTCTTGACGATAAACAGAATGCGGACATGCTCAAGGGCATGGTGAGTCTGGCGGTCTCGGCAGTCGCCCTGCTCGTCTTTACCCTGGTCGTGTTCGCGTTGTTCGGAGAGGCGTTTCGTATGTTCCTCCTGGGCGAGGCGATCGGCTTCGTGGCCTTTATGGCCGCCTGCACGGTTCGTGTCGCCAAGGCGCTGCGAGATCCTCATGAGGTCGAAAGGTAAGTCGTGGAAATTTTTGAAAAGCTGCCTGATGAGATTAATCATCTGGTCAGCGAGTTCAGCTCCACCCCCGTCGTGGGCGATCTGAGCTGCGGCATCACGCAGTACTCGTTTTGGCTGATCGTCTCCACGATCGTGCTCCTGATCGTCCTGGCCGTGTTCAAGAAGAAGCAGACCCTGGTCCCCAAGGGCTTCTTCGTCAACGGTTTCGAGTACATCATCGAGTACGTCGAGAACGATATCGGCAAGGGCGTCGTGGGTGAGAACTGGAAGAAGCACTTCCCGTTCCTGTGCTCGCTTTTCCTGTTCATCCTGATCAATAACATGATCGGCCTGATTCCGGGAATGAAGCCCGGCACCGGCGCAATCGGCTCCACCGCCGCGCTCGCCATCTTCGCCTTCGTGTACTTCATCTACTACGGATGCAAGGCTCACGGCGTGATCGGCTACATTAAGAGCCTCGCCCCGGAGGGCGTGAGCTTCCCGATGAACGTGCTCGTGTGGGTCGTCGAGCTCTTTTCGACCTTCCTGCGCCTCATCACGCTCGCCGTCCGTCTGTTCTGCAATATGTTCGCAGGACACGTGGTCATGGGTTCGTTCGCCATCATGGCGAGCATGTTCATGCAACCGCTGCTTCAGCAGGCTTCCGCGGCTCACGCCGTCGGCGCCCTGCCTTCGCTTGCCTGGCTTGCCATCCTCATCCTGATCTACGCGATCGAGCTTGTGGTCGGCGCCATCCAGGCTTACGTCTTCACGGTCCTTACCGCCGTGTATGTCTCCGAGGCAGAGGAGGTCGCGGAGGAGGAGTAGTCTCCCGTTCGCGTCTTAAAGGTAAGGCAATTCGTTAAACCGCCGGTGCCCGTACCCATGGAGCCCGGCAGTTATAAAAAGGTTATCCTGCGTGAAATAAGACACGCACGACAAAGGAGGAATCGTGGGAGTTATCGGTTACGGTCTCGGTGTTATCGGCGCTGGTCTTGCTATCGGCCTGTCTGCTCTGGGTGCTACGGGTGCTATGGCCCGTCAGCCTGAGGTCCAGGGCCGCGTGTTCACCGTCTTCATCATGGGCTCCGCCTTCGGCGAGGCTCTGGCTCTGATCGGCTTCGTTGTCGCGCTGATCGTTAAATAGCACGGAGCGTCAAGTATGAATCTTTCATCCCAGAAGAGCGCGATCGCACTCTCCGCGTCCGCGGCCGCGCTGCTCATGCCGGTTTCCGCGTTCGCCGAGGACGGCGCTGCCGGTGCGGACATCCTCATCCCTAAGATGGCGGAGTTCATCCCGGCGCTTATCGCCTTCCTGATCATCTGGATCGTGCTGTCCAAGGTCGCCCTGCCGGGCATCATGAAAACCATGGAGGAGCGCGGCAAGAAGATCGAGGAGAGCCTCGACGAGGCCGAGAAGACCAAGCAGGAGGCTATCGCCAAGCGCGCTGAGTCCGACTCGATCGTCACCGACGCCCGTCGTCAGGCTGCCGATATCGTTCTCGAGGCCCGTAAGGACGCCGAGTCCGAGCGCGCCCGTATCATCGAGGCTGCTCACAAGGAGGCCGAGGAGATTATCGCCAAGGCCCACACGACCGTCGAGGACGAGCGCAAGTCCATCTACGCCGGTGCCGCGAGCTCCATCGCCGACCTGTCCGTCGCCGTCGCCACCAAGATCGTGGGCGAGGCACTCGAGGACGAGACCGAGCAGAAGAAGCTCATCGAGCGCTACATCCAGGAAGCAGGTAGCCTGAATGCCGACTAGCCGCTATCAGGACAAGGTGCTCGAGACCTACGCGCGCTCCCTCATGGAAGCCGCCAAGGCCGAGAACCATGTGTTCGAGGACCTCGAGATGATCGGGCGCCTGGCTTCCGCCAGTCCCGAGATCATCGCCGTGCTCGACACCATGTCCAAGCGCGACCAGCTCGACCTTCTTCCCAAGGTGGCAGCTGCCTTTAAGTATGTTGCCGAGGAAGACGAGGATGTAGTGGGCGTGACCGTCACCACGGCGATCCCGCTCGACGACGAGCTGCGTCAAACCATCACTAAGAAATGCGAGCAGGACTTCGGCCGCAAGGTGTTCCTTATCGAGCAGGTCGATCCGTCTATCGTGGGCGGCCTGGTGCTCGAGGCCCGCGGCGAGCGTCGTGACATCTCCGTCAAGACGCAGCTGCGCGTCGCGCAGGAGACCCTCGCAAACTCTGCTAATACGTACGGAGGTGAAGCCTAATGTCCGAAACCCTCAATGCCCAGGATATCGCCAAGAAACTGCAGGAGCAGCTCACGAGCCTCTCCGCGACGGTCGATACGCATGAGGTTTCAACGGTCGACGAGGTAGGCGACGGCATCGCGCGCGTCTCCGGCCTCAAGAGCGCCATGGCAGGCGAGCTTCTGGAGTTCAAGAGCTCCGATACCGGTGAGACCGTCTTCGGCCTCGCCCAGAACCTTGACCGTGACGAGGTCGGCGCCGTTCTGTTTGGTGCCGTCGACGCCATCAAGGAAGGCGACGAGTGCCGCACCACTGGCCGCATTATGGATATCCCCGTGAGCCGTGCCATGCTCGGCCGCGTCGTCAATCCGCTCGGCCAGCCTATCGACGGCCTGGGTGACATCGTCGCCACGCATCGTCGCCCCATCGAGTTCAAGGCCCCCGGTGTCATCGACCGTACCCCGGTGTGCGAGCCGGTTCAGACCGGCCTGTTGGCTATCGACTCCATGGTGCCTATCGGCCGCGGCCAGCGTGAGCTTATCATCGGCGACCGTAAGACCGGTAAGACCGCCATCGCCATCGACGCTATCCTCAACCAGCGTGGCAAGGGCATGGTCTGCATCTATGTCGCCATCGGCCAGAAGGCCTCCACGGTTGCCAACATCCGCGAGACCCTCGCTCAGCACGGTGCGCTTGACTACACCATCATCGTTTCGGCCACCGCTGCCGATTCCGCCCCTATGCAGTACATCGCGCCTATGGCCGGTGCCGCTATCGGCGAGTTCTTCATGTACAACGGCGAGGACGGCAAGCCCGCCAGCGAGACCAACCCCGGCGGTCACGTGCTCGTTATCTACGATGACCTGTCCAAGCAGGCCGTGGCATACCGTCAGATGTCGCTGACGCTGCATCGTCCGCCCGGACGCGAGGCCTATCCTGGCGACATCTTCTACCTGCACTCTCGTCTGCTCGAGCGTGCAGTCAAGATGTCCAAGAAGAACGGTTATGGCTCCATGACGGCTCTTCCGATCATCGAGACCCAGGACGGCGACGTTTCGGCCTACATTCCGACCAACGTCATTTCCATTACCGATGGTCAGATCTACCTGCAGTCCGAGCTCTTCTTCCAGGGCCAGCGCCCGGCAGTCGACGTGGGCATCTCCGTGTCCCGCGTCGGTGGAGACGCTCAGACCAAGGCCATGAAGCAGGTTGCCGGCAACCTTCGCCTGGACCTCGCTTCGTACCAGGAGCTCGCCGGCTTTACGCAGTTCGGCTCCGACCTTGACGAGGCCACGCAAAAGCAGCTTACCCACGGCGCTCGCATGACCGAGCTCCTTAAGCAGCCGCGTTACAAGCCGTTTGAGGTTGGCGAGCAGATCGTTACGCTGTTCGCTGGCAACGAGGGCTTCCTGGATGACCTGGAGATCGCCGACGTGCTGCCCTTCCGTGCCGAGCTCATCGAGTACATGGACAATGGCTTTGGTTCGCTGCTCGACAAGGTTCGCGCCAAGAAGATCGATGATGACACCAAGGCTGAGCTCTTGCGCGTCATCGGCGACTTCAAGCAGCAGTTCATGGCCAAGCACCATTCGGATGTTTCTGGATCAGAGGAGAACTAAGCCCCATGGCCAACCTTCGCGACATTAAGAAGCGAATCTCCTCGGTTACCACGACCAAGCAGATCACGCGCACGATGGAGATGGTCTCTACGGCCAAGATTCGTCGTGCCCTCGATCGCTCCAAGCAGGCCGAGCCCTATAAGGAGGCGCTGACCGACGTCATGTTGACGGTCGCCGGCGACGCCTCCTGTTCGGGCACCGATCCCATGCTGCAGAAGCATGAGAGCGTCAAGCATGGCCTGATTGTCGTTATTGCCTCGGACCGCGGCCTTGCCGGCGGTTTCAATACGACGGTGGAGCGCACGGCCGAAAAGCTCGCCGCTTCTTGGGCGAACGACGGCATCGAATACGAGATCATCGCGTGCGGGCGTAAGCCGGCCACGTATTTCCGTGACCGCGCAAACGTTGTCATGCACTTTGAGGGCAACTCCTCTGAGCCCGATTTCAATCAGGCCCGCATGATCTCCTCTCATATCTGCGATGCGTATCGTGCCGGTGAGCTTGACCGTGTCGAGCTTGTCTACCACCACGCCAAGAACCGCGTGGATCAGGAGCTTCGCGTCGAGCATCTGTTGCCGCTCGACCCCGAGATGATCGCTATGGCCCACGGTCCGCGTAAGAACGAGACCGACGCCCCTAAGCGCATCTCGTCCACGTTCGAGTTCGTGCCCTCTCCCGAGCATGTTCTCGGCAAGCTTGTGCCGTCTTATATCCTGACGGTCATCTACCAGGCCCTGATCGATTCGGCGGCTGCCGAGCAGGGTGCACGCCGCAAGGCCATGCACTCCGCGACGGAAAACGCCACCGCGATCATCTCGACCCTTACCCGCACGTATAGTCGCGTGCGCCAGGCTTCGATCACGACCGAGATTAACGAGATCGTCGGCGGAGCCTCAGCATTGGAGGAACAGTAATGGCTAATAACACCGTAAAGCTTGCGGTCGAGGAAGCCACCAAGAAGACGACTGCCGGTGATGGTCGCATCGTGCGAATCATCGGCCCTGTCGTCGACGTCAAGTTTGACGGCGCGGTGCCCCCGATCTACAACGCGCTCACGGTCGAGGCCGAGACCCCGATCGGTCATCTGAGCACGATCCTCGAGGTCGAGAGCCAGCTTCCGGGCGGCGTCGTCCGCACGGTCGCCATGTCCTCGACCGACGGCCTGCAGCGCGGCCTCATCGCCACCGATACCGGTGAGCCCATGAAGATGCCCGTTGGTCCCAAGACGCTCGGCCGCATTTGGAACGTCATGGGCAAGCCCGTCGACGGCAAGCCCATGCCCGAGGTGGAGGAGTTCTACCCCATCCACCATGCAGCGCCCCGTTTCGACGAGCTCACCACCAAGACCGAGATCTTCGAGACCGGCATCAAGGCCGTCGACCTGCTCGAGCCCTACATCCGCGGCGGCAAGACAGGTCTGTTCGGCGGCGCCGGCGTCGGCAAGACCGTTCTGATCCAGGAGCTCATCAACAACCTCGCCCAGGAGCACGGCGGCACCTCGGTGTTCACCGGCGTCGGCGAGCGTACCCGCGAGGGCACCGACCTGTTCCTCGAGATGAGCGAGTCTGGCGTTATCGACAAGACCTGCTTGGTCTATGGTCAGATGAACGAGCCGCCCGGAGCGCGTCTGCGCATCGGTCTGGCCGGCCTTACCACCGCTGAGTACTTCCGCGATCGCGGTCAGGACGTTCTGCTGTTCATCGACAACATCTTCCGCTTCTCCCAGGCGGGTTCCGAGGTTTCCGCACTGCTGGGCCGTATGCCGTCCGCCGTTGGTTACCAGCCCACGCTGGCAACCGAGATGGGCGACCTCCAGGAGCGCATTACCTCGACCAAGACGGGCTCCATTACCTCCGTCCAGGCTGTCTACGTCCCCGCAGACGACCTGACCGACCCGGCGCCTGCCACGACGTTTACGCACCTCGATGCCACTACGGTTCTTTCGCGTAGCATTTCGTCGCTCGGCCTGTTTCCGGCTATCGACCCGCTCGCGTCTTCCTCCGACGCTCTCGATCCCTCGATCGTCGGCGAGGAGCACTACCGTGTCGCCGTCAAGGTCCAGGAGCTCCTGCAGGAGTACTCCGACCTTCAGGACATCATCGCAATTCTGGGTATGGACGAGCTGTCCGAGGAGCAGCGCCTTACGGTCAACCGTGCCCGTAAGATTCAGCAGTTCCTCTCGCAGTCCTTCCACGTCGCCGAGAAGTTCACCGGCAACCCCGGTGTCTACGTCCGCGTCGAGGATACCGTCCGCTCTTTCGCCGAGATTGTCGACGGCAAGGCCGATGACCTGCCCGAGCAGGCTTTCCGCTATGCTTCCACGATTGAGGACGTGCGCGAGCGCGCCCGCAAGATGGGGGAGAAGTAGGTTATGCGTATCCGCATCGTGTGCCCCGTGAGCTGCGCCTATGAGGGCGACGCTGCGTTTGTGTCGATTCCGTCCACGGATGGCGAGTTTGGTGTCCTGCCTGCTCACTCCAGCGAGATCTGCACGATCGACCGCGGTTACGTTCGCGTTTCCGATAAGGCCATGGGCACTGTCGACCACACGTTTGCCGTGGCCGGCGGCTATGCCCAGGTTGCGGACGATGCCGTGACCGTTCTCGCCGAGCGCGCTTGCGATTTGGCGACCGTCGATGCCGACAAGCTTAAAGCTGATATTCAAGGTTTTGAAGAGAAGCTGGGTAATTTGTCGGAGGATGATGCACGCCGCGCCTACCTCTATAATGAAATCGCATGGTGTAAGCTCAAGCTTGCCCAATAGTCAAACGATTTAGCGTTCGACCATTTGCGAACACATCATGCCCGGGATGGCCCAGCCACCCCGGGCATGCTTTTTGAAAGGGTAGACCTTGGATATTATCCGCGTTGAGGGTGGCCACGCCATCGGAGGCTCCGTGCCCGTTTCGGGCGCCAAGAACTCCGCGCTCAAACTCATGGCGGCAACGCTTCTGGCGCCGGGCAAGACGACGCTGCAGAACGTGCCCGATATTTCCGATGTCCACGTGATGGGCAAGGTGCTCAAGGGCATGGGCGCTACGATCGATGTTCTCGACGAGCACACGCTCGAGATTGATACCTCTCAGGTCGATTCTTGGGAGGCCCCCTACGAGCTCGTTGCCAAGATGCGTGCTTCCACCGCCGTCATGGGACCCCTGCTGGGTCGCTTCCATCGCGCCAAAATTGCCATGCCGGGCGGCTGCAACCTGGGTGCCCGCAAGATCGATATGCACATTCTTGGTCTTGAGGCCCTGGGCGTTGAGTTCGATACCGCCCACGGTTACATCAACGCTAATGCGCCCCAAGGTCTGCGCGGTACCACCGTCACGCTCGAGTTCGCCAGCGTCGGTGCGACCGAGAACCTCATCATGGCCTCTGTGCGCGCACAGGGCACCACGGTTATCGACAATGCCGCCCGCGAGCCCGAGATCGTCGATCTCGCCAACATGCTCAACGAAATGGGCGCTAAGATTGTCGGCGCCGGTACGCCTGTCGTGACCATCGAGGGCGTGGAAGAGCTCCATCCCGTTACCCATCGCGTAGTGGGCGACCGCATCGAGGCCGGTACCTTTATCGTCGCCGGTGCGCTGATGGCCGACGATCGCGGTGTCGACGTCACGGGTTTTTGCCCCATTCACTTGGGCATGGTGCTCAAGAAGATGGAGCTTATGGGCATCGATTGCGAGCGTACCGACGACGGCGTCCATGTGAGCCGTGCCGAGCGTATCAAGCCGGTTGACATCCAGACGCTTCCGTTCCCCGGCTTCCCGACGGACATGCAGGCGCAGATTATGGTGCTCTCCGCCCTTGCCGACGGCAGTTCCGTTATTACCGAGAACATCTTCGAGAATCGCTTTATGTTTGCCTCTGAGCTGGTGCGCATGGGTGCCGACATTCGTATCGAGAGCCATCATGCCATGATTCATGGCGTCAAGGGCTTTTCGCGTGCACAGGTTACCTCGCCCGATCTGCGTGGCGGAGCGGCCCTCGTCGTAGCGGGCTTGATCGCCGACGGGACGACCGAGGTTTCGGCCATTCATCACATCAAGCGCGGCTACGAGCAGTTTGTCGAAAAGCTGCAGGCGCTCGGCGCGCATGTCGAGCATGCTACCGTCCCCGATCCCGTCATCTACTAATACAGGCTGCCTATGTTTAATAAAAAGCCCCTCGCGGATACCACCGCCCGAAGACCCTCAACTGGTGCGCAGGCCAAGATCTACAGTCGCGATAACGTGGCTCGTTATTCCGAGCGCGCTCGCCAACGTCGTCGTAGCCACACGATTCGTCACGTCGCGCTCATTGTCGTGCTTGGCGTGCTGCTGAGTGCCACTACCGCTGCCGGCCTGTGGTTTGCCACCATCATGGGCAAGCTCGGCGATTCTAATGTCATTACCGACAATCTGCGTCGGGTTCTGGTTGACACCGATGAGGCAAAGGATCCGTTCTACGTGCTGCTTCTTGGCACCGACGGCCGTCCGGGCGAGGATACGTATCGTGCCGACTCGATTATCCTGGCACGCATCGACCCCACGCAAAAGCAGGCGACGCTCATTTCCGTTCCGCGCGACACCAAGGTCGAGTACAAGGGCGAGACCATGAAGATCAACGCCTGCCATACCGTTGGCGGCGCCGAGGCCATGGTCGAGGCGGTCAACGAGCTGTGCGGTGTTCAGATTTCCCACTATGCCGAGGTCAGCTTCGACGGTATGCAGGCGCTGATTGATTCGGTTGGCGGTATCGACATTAACGCAACCGATGATGTTGACGACCCCGAGCACCTGGATATTAAGATTACCGCTGGCCAGCAGCATATGGACGGTGCCACCGCCCTTACCTATGCCCGCTGCCGCTACACCTATGCCGACGGCGATTACACGCGCATGCGCCACCAGCGTCAGGTGCTCGGCGCCCTTGCCAACCAGATTCTCAATAACTTCGATGCCACGAAGATCTTTGGCCTGGTTAATTCGCTGTCCGATATGCTCGTAACCGATATGAGCGTTCAGGATATCGTGGCTACGGTCAACGCCATGCGCGGTATGGATGTCGACGGTATCTACTCGGCCAACCTGCCCTCGTATGCCGACGACAGCACCATGATCGACGGTGTGAGCTACGTCTTTGTCTACGAGGACGAGTTCAAGGAAATGATGGAGCGCGTCGATGCCGGCAAGGATCCCAAGGGTCCCAACACCATGGGTCTTTCCGACGGTTCCAGCTCTACGATCGGCGACCTGAACAACAACACGTCTGACGACTACGCAAACGGTACCGCAACCTCATCGGTCAGCTCTGACGATTCCGATGACTCAAGCGATTCGAGCGATTCGGACTACTACGAAGAGCCCACCGGCGACGGCAACGGTTACGAAGCCAACTACTAGAGTTACGCTGTTTTACCAAACCGCGTAACCAGTTGACGCTGCAAACCCGCCAGAGCGGCAATCTGCCTTTCAACTTCGGCGGCATGATCAAAAGATCAATGCCACCTCGTTTCAAGGCACCTTGCTCGCTCTGGCGGGATTTCGCTCATATGACCCAATCCGCTGTCAAGAGCCACAATGGCCCCGCCGACCGCTTGCAATCGGTCGGCGGGGCCTGCCGTTGAACCCGTCCCGGTCCGC
>CABRZY010000050.1 GCA_902475475.1 uncultured Collinsella sp. | reverse complement strand
CAATGGTATACGGGTGCACCATCGACGTCTTCAATACAGAAGATATCAGTGCGGAATGTCCGCGAAGGTCAGTCCTCAGATCCTGCTACGACTACGTCCTCGGATTGTGGGGCTGCATGAGGGACGTGGTTGTGGGGGCCTTTTGTCCCCGTCGCTGTTTCGCGGCGCGGCCGCGAAACCACGCGTTACTTTGGTTATGGAGGGGGCTTGGTTGTTGGTTCAGATGATCTAGAGAGATATGGGTGCAAATGAGAAATCGTTGTTGGGGTCGTCCTTTTCCATAAACTCATCGAGGCAGAATGTCATATAGATTGGAACGTACAGGATCTTGCCCTCTTCGCTAAGGTTTTCGTGGCTCAGCACAACGGCCTCGGGAATCTTGTACTCGCCCACACTCATCAGGCGATCGAGGGCCGCATGTGCTCGAACTTTCTTGCCCGATTTGACTTCGATTGGGACAACATGTCCTCGGGCGCCTTCGATTACAAAGTCGACTTCACCGACCTCACGTGTTTGGTAGTACCACGTATCTGCTCCGAGGGCAACAAGCTCCTGCGCGACCACGTTTTCATAGAGACCGCCGAGGTTGGGGGTTTTCATATCTAGATATACAGCGCGTGCCGTGCTACCGGGATATCGCGATGCGAGCATTCCTGTATCGGACTCGTATAGTTTGAAGGCGGCTGCCTTCTCTGTCCTCTTAAGAGGACTCCGGGCCTCCGTCACCTGGGGGACCATCAATCCAACGCCTGCGTTCACCAGCCATAGGAAATCCTGCTCGTATTTTTGAAGACGAGCTCCCTCGCCTAGAGACGAGACGATAAAGCGATGGGACTCCGCCTCAAGCTGAACGGGAATTTGCTCGAAAATGGAGCGAACGTTAAACGCTCGAGTCGATGCATATTTAGAGATATCGCTTTTGTACTGATCGACTAGCTGAATTTGAAGCTCACGCGTTCTCACGAGCGAATAGCCCGAATCGATATAGTTCTGAACGACCTCTGGCATGCCGCCGCAAACGATATAGGCTCTAAAGTTTTTGAGCATCGCCTCATGAATATAGTTTTCGACGGGACGTCTCTCGACAAGGCAGCTGCGAATGTCTGCAAGCACATTCTCGCTGATGCTGTTTGCCCAACAGAACTCTTCAAAATCCATCGGTCGCATAACAATGTGCTCGACATACCCCACCGGAAAAGAAGAGATCCCCTTAAACTCAGTCCCAAGCATAGACCCCGAGAAGACATAGCTAAAGCGTCCGTCCTCGACCAGCGCCTTCATAAGTGTAACGATCTGCGGATACTCCTGAATCTCATCGACGAAGATAAGCGTGTCTCCTTCAACAAGCGGTGCATCCGCAAGAAGGGCCACACGGTTGATGAAGTCAATGGAGTTCTTAGCGCCAACAAGTACGTCTCTTGCCTCGGCATCGAGTAGCAGATTGACCTCATAATACGAAGCGTAGTTGCTCTTTCCAAACGCGCGAATTGCATAGCTCTTGCCAATCTGACGCGCGCCAGTAACAAGCAACGCTTTATTGGATTTGTTCTTCCAGCTCAAAAGCCTGTCAGTGACCTTACGGCGTAGCATTAAAACCCCTCAATGACAAAAATTGGCAAATAGATTTGACCCTAATCATACAAAAATTGGCAGATAGATTTGACCCAAATCATACAAAAATTGGCAAATAGCAAAGCTCGCTTAGGCCTCAAAGCCAGCGAGCCAGCACGGTACTTTGCGAAAAGGCTGGCGGCGCCGTTGTTGAGGGTGGCCAGGTTGGCAGTGGCGCCGTTAGCGTTCTCGGCTGCTTGGGCGCGCAGGAGCGAAAGGGCGTCGGCAGCGTTCATGCAGAAGCCGACGGTAAAGTTCCATACTGCGAACTCGCAGTCGCTTGCCGCGGGGTGAAGCGCGATCGGCTATCCCTTATGTTGGATGAAAAGCCCCATGTTTTTGCAGGGATGCATACTCGTCAAATTAATGTATAGAATCGCGTATAGTGCGAGTAAGATATTGCGCTGTCCGTTTTGTGTTTAGCAAAGATATAGTTTGCATAATCTGGTCTAATCCCTGCTCTATTTAAATAAAGTTGCACGTAAATGGCGTAGATATACCTGAACTGGGCTTCTTTACGCTGAGCGGGTAAAATCGACCGTTCGCCGCTTAGGTATTTTCAAAATGAATAAAATGAGCGATAAAGAGAATATAAACCCTAATAAACTCGCGTATCGCACGGACGCGGGTTATTAATGGGTTGTAGGCCTTTTACAGAAAGGATTCCAGCAATGTCTAAGCCTCTTGGCAAGCCCGATCGTATTGTCGTCGCCCTCGGCGGCAACGCCCTCGGCAACAACCCCGTCGAGCAGATCGAGGCCGTGAGCAACACCGCCCACGCTCTCCTCGGCCTCATCGAGCAGGGCAACGAGATCATCATCACCCACGGCAACGGCCCGCAGGTCGGCATGATCCAGAACGCCTTCGCCGCCGCCCACGACGCCATCGGCACCCCCGAGATGCCGCTGCCCGAGTGCGGCGCCATGTCCCAGGGCTACATCGGCTATCACCTGCAGCAGGGCATCGGCCGCGAGATGCACAAGCGCTACAAGCGTTGGCACGCCGCCACCGTCGTCACCCAGATCGAGTGCGATCCCGACGATCCCGCGTTCAAGAACCCGACCAAGCCGATCGGCCCCTTCTACACCGAGGAGCAGGCCAAGGAGTTCATGGCCGAGGATCCCTCCAAGGTCTTCGTCGAGGATTCCGGCCGCGGCTGGCGTCGCGTCGTCGCCTCCCCCGATCCCAAGAAGATCGTCGAGGCCGACTCCATCCTCAACCTGCTCGACAACGAGTTCATCGTCATCGCCTGCGGCGGCGGCGGCATCCCCGTCGTCCGCGACTACGAGAACAAGGGCTGCTACAAGGGCGTTCCCGCCGTCATCGACAAGGACCTGGGCGGCGAGCTGCTGGCCGAGGACTGCGACGCCGACGTTCTGTTCCTGCTGACCGCCGTTGAGCATGTCGCCATCAACTTCGGCAAGCCCAACCAGGAGGAGCTCGAGGACCTCACCGCCGACGAGGCCGAGCGCCTGGCCGACGAGGGTCAGTTCGGCAAGGGTTCCATGGAGCCCAAGGTCCGCGCCGCCATCAAGTTCGCCCGCTCCCGCAAGGGCCGCACCTGCATCATCGGCGCCCTGGACAAGGCCGCCGAGACCATGGCCGGCCTCTCCGGTACCCGCGTCCACGAGTAGCCCCTACTCCGTTGCCTCTCCCGTGGGCGCCAGGCAAAGCGCCCACAAACTAGCCTCTCTTCATGAGCCCCGCGGTCCGCTCCGACTGCGGGGCTTTTGCTATTCGCCTAGTCATTGGGGACAAACCCGGCACTTGGGGACGGTCCTTTCCTGCCGGCAGCTTGGGACAGTCCTTAATAGTCATTGGGGACGTTCTTAAACGACTAGCCAAACAAGAATGTCCCCAACGACTACTCATTTAAGTCTGTCCCCAATGGCTGCCCAATGGCTGGGAAGGCGCATCCCACACCGACGCATTGCCTTCGGGCCCTCTCCCCAGGCTCTCCATAGCTCAGCTGGACTCCCCGCAACCTGTTCCGAGTTGGCGGAACGAGCGCGACGTGGAGTGTCATTCTTTACCGCGTTAGACTAGACGCAGGGAAAGGAGGAGGACATGGATGCTCGCGTCAAGCAGCTTGTAAATATGATCGAGGACGCTCAGCCTGTCGCTGTCGCGGTACTTGCCAAGCGTCTCGAGGTAAGCGAGCGCGCCGTGAGAAACTATATCCATCGCGCAAACGACAACCTTGCAGGGGTTGCACGCATCGTTGGCAGCAAGGGGCAGTATCGTATCGATGTTGCACGTGCAGATGAGCTTGCTCGCTTGCTAGACGGTGCGGCTCTGGCCCATCCGGGCATTCCTGATACGCGCGACGGCCGTGTGTCCTTCCTTCTTAACGACCTCCTCATGCGGTCCCAGTGGGTGACGATTGAGGAGTATGCGGATTTACTCTACGTTTCGGCGCGAACTCTGTCCAATGACATGCGTCTGGTAGAGCAGAAACTCGCCCAATTTGACTTAACGCTCGAAAAGCGCCCACGCTACGGAATCCGCGTTGCGGGCGGGGAGTCGCAGCGGCGCCTGTGCCTGGCCTCGCTGGTGAGGCCCGTGTTGCCCGACACCGACGATGCAAAGCTCGCCGAGCGCCTGCGGGCCATCGCCGCATGTGTGGACGATGCTCTGACGGCCTCGCCCGTCACGGTGAGCTCGCTGGCATCCCGCAATCTCATCATGCATCTTTACATTGCTCTTGGCCGCATCGAGCAGGGCTGCTATGTCCCAGCTGCAGAATCGGACGTTCAAAAACTGGAGGGAACGCGCGAATACGCCGCGGCTTTCCAGATTGCCGCAAACATCAAGGATGCCCTGGGCGTGAGCATGCCCCGAGAAGAGGTTGCCTTTATCGCAATCCATTTGCTCGGCAGGGGCACGGGCGTGCCCGAGAAGGGCTCTGCCGTTATCTCGGACGAGATGTGGGAGATTGCTTCCGAGATGGTACGTGCGGTCAACGATGAGTTTAGGTTTGACTTTAGCGGCGATCTTGAACTTCGCATGAACCTTGCTCGGCATATCGGCCCTCTGGGCTATCGCCTTGAATATCACATGCATATGGATAACCCCATGCTGTCCGATATCAAGACGAGGTTTCCGTTGGCCTATTCGATGGCAGCTGGCACCTCGCAGGTACTCGAGCGTCATTTTGGCAGCCAGCCCTCTGATGAAGAGCTCGGCTACATCGCCATGGCATTTGCCCTGGCCCTCGAGCAGCAAGCCGACCAGCCGCGTCGCAAACGCATCCTGATCGTGTGCGCCTCGGGAGCGGGAAGCGCCCGTATGCTCGAGCACCAGTACCGCAAGCAGTTTGGCATGTATATCGATTCGATTGAGACATGCGATGTCGCCCGCGTGGGAACGTTCGATTTTTCGCATATCGACTACGTGTTCACAACGGTGCCGCTCAACGTCAAGTTGCCCGTGCCCGTCCGCGAGGCCGATTTCTTCTTGGAGACGAGCGATGTCAACGCTATCCGCAAGGTGCTGAGCGACGACACTGCGCAATCGGACTCCGTGAGCTCTTTCTTTAGCCGTGCCCTGTTCTTCAACCGCGTTGAGGCGTCGTCGAAGCAGGCCGTTCTCCGATATCTCTCCGAGCGCGCCGTCGAGAGCGGCCGTGTCGATGCCCAGTTTGCCCAAGAGGTCGCCGAGCGCGAGAGCGCGAGCGCCACCTCGTTTGGCAATGGGGTAGCCATGCCCCATGGGATGCATCCCTTGAGCGCCGAGGCCTTTGTTACCGTGGGCCTGCTCGAACATCCCATTCTTTGGGACGAATACGGCCATGAGGTCGATATCGTCTTTATGGTGTCGTTTGCCCGGTCGGGCGGCGATGAGGCGCGGATCTTGAGCTCACTGCTCGCCGAGATCTTTATGGACCGCCAGGGGGTCGAGCGCCTACGCGAGCGCCGGTCCTGGCATGAGCTGATGGCGCTTGTGCAAGCGCATACGGCTTAAGACTTCTTTTGTCGATGACCCTGTCAGTCTACCTGCAATAAACCTCGAGGATTGCGGGCGGGAGATAGGCGTTTCGAATATTCAAGTACAAACCAAACATCACGGGAGAGGAGACCGTTATGGACGATCAGGGAACCGAGATGGTTTCGTTTCAGCTGGTCGCTGCAGCGGGAGAGGCACGCAGCCTTGCCTTCGAAGCCCTTGAAAAGGCAAAGGCGGGGGATTTTGACGCCGCCGCCAAACTCATGAAGCAGTCAAAGGATGCGGGAATCAAGGCTCACCACATCCAAACGCAGCTGCTTTCGACTGAGGCAGCGGGCGAGCATCTGTCGGTGGATGTGTTGCTGGTCCATGCTCAGGACCACCTCATGTGCTCCATGCTTGCTCAGGAGCTCGTGCAGGAGCTGATCTGCCTGTATGAGCGCACTGCAACCAAGAACGCCTAGCGGCGTGCGGTGACTATCCAACCAATCAATGCGAAGGGAGTCCCTTATGAAGATCCTTCTTGTTTGCGCAGCTGGTCTGTCTACAAGCATTCTGATGAAGAAACTCGAGAAATATGCGGAGCAAAACGGCATCGAGCTCGATATCGATGCGGTGGGTATCGGCGAGTATCAGGAGACGTGCGCCAATTATGACGTGCTGCTCTTGGGGCCGCAGGTGTCCTACCAGCTCAACACCGTCAAGCAGGGGAGCGGTAAGCCGACCGCGGTCATCCCCGCACAGGACTACGGCATGGGCAACGCCGCCAACGTGCTGGCACTCGCCCAGTCGCTGTTGGGTTAGGAGGCAACCATGGAGAAGTTCATGACCCTGCTTCAGGAAAAACTGACCCCTATCGCCAATTTCTGCGGCACCGAGCGCCACTTTGCCTCCATGCAAAAGGGCTTTATGAGCGCGATCAGCTTCATCTTGGTATCTGCCGTCTTTATGATCCTCGCCAACCCGCCGGTCACGGCCGACCTGGTGGCGCAGGGCGGGTTCTGGTCCGTCTTTGGCCCTTGGCTCGATTTTGCCACGGCCAATAAGCTCACGCTGCTCATTCCCTTCAACATGACGATGGGCATACTGTCGGTGATCGTGACGTTCGCAATCGCCTATAACCTGGCGGGCACCTACAAGATGCCCAAGCTTAACGCCGGTATGACCTCGCTGGTGATGTTCCTGATCGCCGCGGCGCCGTCGTCCTACTACCAGCTTGCTGACGAGTCCGTGCTCCAGGCGGTCCCCTGCACCTATCTGGGTGCGCAGGGCCTGTTTACCGCCATCATCGTTGCCTTGGTCTCCGTCGAGGTCACGCGCTTCTGCCAGACCAAGGGCATCACCATCAAGATGCCCGATGGCGTGCCGCCGTTTTTGTCCGAAACCTTTGGCGCCATCGTACCTATGCTCGCCAACATCCTCATCTTCTTTGGCGGCAACCTGCTGATCCAGATGATCGATCCCGCGCTGTCCATCCCCTCGGTTATCGAGAAGCTGCTCGCTGCCCCGCTTTCCGTCGCAGTTGACTCTGTGCCCGGCGCACTGCTTATCTGCTTCATGACGCTGCTGTTTTGGTGCTTTGGCGTCCACGGCAACATGATCGTAATGCCCATCACCGCCCCGGTCACGCTTGCCGCCTTTGCCGCCAACGCCTCGCTCTATGCTGCCGGGCAGCCGCTTGAGTTCCACCCGGCGCTCATGTCGTTGGCCATCAACCTCATCGGCGGCACGGGTAATACGTTCTCTTTTGTGGCGCTCTGCGCGTTTAGGGCAAAGTCGCAGCAGCTCAAGGCATTTGGCAGGGCATCGATCGTGCCGAGCTTCTTCCGTATCTCCGAGCCCGCGATCTTCGGCGCGCCCATCATCTTCAACCCGATCCTCATGATTCCGTTTGTGCTAGGCGGCATGATCTCGGCCCTGCTGTATTGGGGTGCGGTCTCACTGGGTCTTGTCTCTAACTTCTACATCTTGGTGAGCGGCACGTTCCCCATCTTCGTTCAGGGCTTTGTCCAGTGCCTCGACCCGCGCATCTGGGTGTTTACGATCGTTTTGATCGTGGTCATGGCTGTGGTCTGGTACCCGTTCTTTAAGGTGTACGATAACCAGCTCCTGGCTCAGGAGCAGGAGAACGCCGCGGCAGCTTCTGCCGAGGATGCTGAGTAGCATGAGTTACTTTGACAGAACGTCTGCCGCCGGTATGCCCGAGGGCTTTTTGTGGGGTGGTGCCCTCGCCGCCAACCAGGCCGAAGGGGGCTGGAACGAGGGCGGCCGCGGCATGTCGCACTCCGACCTGATCCCACAGGGTTCCGACCGCTGGGATGTAATGTTTGGCAGGCAAAAGCCCGTGGATGATCCGGACAGGCTGTATCCATGCCGCTGGGGCAACGACTTCTTCCATCATTGGCACGAGGATGTCGAGCTCTTTGCCGAGATGGGCTTTAAGTGCCTGCGTCTTTCAATTTGCTGGAGCCGTATTTTTCCCACAGGGATGGAGACCGAGCCCAACGGCGAGGGCTTGGAGTTTTACCGTCAGGTATTCGAGGCGCTGCGCGAGCATGGAATCGAGCCGCTTGTGACGCTGTCGCACTACGACTATCCGTTGGCTCTGGTCGAGCGCTATGGTGGCTGGCAAAGCCGAGAGATGATCGAGCGGTATGCGCACTACGTCGAGACCGTCGGACGCGCGTACCAGGGCCTCGTGCGTTATTGGCTTACGTTCAACGAGATCAACAGCGTGGCGCTGTCCTATCTCAACGCGGGTGTCACGCTCGAGGATGAGCGTGACCGTGCAGCCGTGACCGCGGCGTTCTCGCACCATATGTTTATGGCGAGCGCTCGCGCTGTCGAGATTCTGCACAAGATCGATCCCGCAAACAAGGTGGGTTGCATGGTCGCTGCCGGTGCGACCTATCCGTACCGTTGTGCGCCCGAGGACGTATGGCTTGCGTATGAGGAGGACCGCGGCCGCTACTTCTACACAGACGTGATGGCTGCGGGCGCCTATCCTGCTTGGAAGCTGCGTGCACTCGAGAAAGAGGGTGTTCACGTGCCCTTTGAGCCGGGCGATACGGAGTATCTGGCAGAGCATACGGTCGACTTCATCTCGTTCTCGTACTATTGCTCGCGCTTGGTGTGCGCCGATGATCAGGTGATCGCCGAGAAGGCGGAGGGCAACGTGTTCCCGACGTTGCGCAATCCGTACCTCAAGGATAAAGAGACTGCCTGGAAGTGGCAGATCGATGCGCTGGGTTTGCGCGTGACGCTTGCCGGCTACCACGATCGTTACCATCTTCCGCTCTTTATCGCCGAGAACGGTGTGGGCGGACTCGATGCGCTGGAAGACGGCAAAGTCCACGATGCGTATCATATTGATTACCTGCGAAGGCATATTCTTGCGCTGCGCGATGCAATTGTCGAGGACGGTGTTGACCTGATGGGATACACGCCGTGGGGCTGTATCGATTTGGTGTCGGCCTCGACGGGGCAGATGAAGAAGCGCTATGGCTTTGTTTATGTCGATGCCGATGATACGGGCAAAGGCACGTTCGATCGCTACCGAAAGGACAGCTTCTGCTGGTATCAAAAGGTCATTGCATCAAATGGCGAGGACTTGAGTTAACCCTTGCAAGCCTGCTGCCCCCGCGGCCCGTTTCGGCCGCGGGGGCTTTTGCTATTTACCTAGTCCCCGATGAGACCCTCATTCTGTGGGTAGTCATTGGGGACGTTCTTAAAAGACTAGTCATTTAAGTCTGTCCCCAATGACTGCGGAAACCCGGCACTTGGGGACGTTCCTTTTCTGCTGGCAGCTTGGAACAGTCCTTAAAGCCCGCATCAATCAACTGCGGAAAGCGCATCCCAGAATGAGCGTCCAACATGGGACATAGTTTCCCTTGAGGGCCTCAACCGGAAAATGCATCCCGGAATGTTGCCGGAAAGTGGAACGTAGTTTCCCAAACGGGCCGCTAACGGAAAGTGCATCCCGCTATTGAGCTCCAAAATGGGATGCGCTTTCCGTGTCGGCAGTTCCTGGCAGCCTGGGGCTACTCATTTAAGTCTGTCCCCAATGATTTCTGTCCCCAATGATTATCCCCAATGACTAGTAGTAGGCCCACATGGCTTCGACTTCGTTGAGGACCTCTACGACGCCCCAGCGACGGGCGCTGCGGCTGGCCGAGTTGGGGTCGTAGACGCCAATCTGGTTGGCATCGTCGATGCCGTAGAGCACGATGTAGTGGCCTACGTTGGTAAACGTACCGGGGCGCACTGCGGCGATGACGGGCGCACCCGAGCGAAGTGCTTGGGTAATCGATTCGCGATCGTTATAGAGCTGTGTTCCGTTGAGCCCCAGCTGCCACGCACCGCCTGTCATAAACGACCACTCGGTGGCACCAGTGGGGGCGTAGTTGCCGGCTTCGGCCAGTGCACATATATCGACCGGCGTCTTATCGGTATGGCCGGTCTTAAAGATATAGACCATGGTGAGGCAGGTCGGACCGCAGGCGTTTTCGCGAATAGTGCCACCGGCATAGGGCAGCTCCGACCATGCGGGGTCAATTTGGTAGATGTGGGGCATGGTGTCGGCCTGCCATTGCGAGCGTGGGGTCGAGAACGCAAAGGAGTAACCGGGCGCGACGGGAGCTTTAAGCAGCTTGTCCTCGGCAGTGGGCTCAAGACCGGCTGATCCGTGGGAGATACAGGATCCCAAAAACACAAAGACGAGGCAGGCAGCGATGGAGCAAAGCGCAAGGCGTAGGCGGCGGGCCGGAAGCGCGTGGCTTGTGGTGCGCGACGCGGGGTGAGGGGCGGAATTGCCGCGATCGCGTTGAGGTCGCGAAAAGGAGCGCTTAACGTAGTAGTCGGTCTTACGGCAATCGTAGCGGCGTGGCTTCGATGTGTCGGTCTGGCGTTGGCGCGTGCTCGTACTCACGCGGTCTGACTGCCGCACGGTACGGCATTGTTGCCGCGAAGAAGCCCCGGGCTGCTCTTGGGGGCGCTGTGGGTTGTCGTTGTCGGAGGTGCTTCTGGGCGTTGACGTGGTGCGGCCGGCAAGGCGCACGCTTTGTGGCCGTTGGTCGCCGTCATTGTAT
>CABRZY010000049.1 GCA_902475475.1 uncultured Collinsella sp. | reverse complement strand
GGGCATATCGTCAACGCCAAGCATTTTGCGCGCGTGCGCGGGCTGATCGATCCCGATAAGGTTGTGCTTGGAGGTACCGCGCGCGAGACTTCGCTCAAGATCGAGCCGACGATTTTGGACGGCGTGACCCCCGATGACGCCGTGATGCAGGAGGAGATTTTCGGCCCCATCTTGCCGGTGCTGACGTTTGAGAGCCTAGACGAGGCCGAGACGTTTATTACGAATCGCCCGACGCCGCTGGCCCTGTATATCTTTAGCCAGGATCGCGCAGTTCAGCAGCGTTTTGTGCGTTACGTGCCTTTTGGTGGCGGCTGTGTCAACGACACCATCATGCATTTGGCCACGAGCCATATGGGCTTTGGCGGCATGGGTGCGAGCGGTATGGGGCAGTACCATGGCCGCGAGAGCTTCGATACGTTTAGCCACAAGAAGAGCATCGTGAACAAGGCAACCTGGCTGGACGTGCCATTCCGCTATGCTCCTTACGCAAGCTGGAAGCACAAGTTCGTGCGCATGTTTGTGCATTAGAAAAGGGCGCAGGTAATACGAACAAGTGTTTCTATTACCTGCATTTTGCGTTAGACTACTGTTATGGAGCACGGATGGGCCAACTCCCTTTAGAAGGGATTTGGTATGAACGTAAGCGATGTTATTTCGTTATTAGCGTTGTTGATCGCGGCTATCGAACTCGGCCTATTTATCGGCCGAATGAAATAGCCGCCCCCGCGTAAGCGAAGACGGCCACTTCTCACGATGAAAACGTGTATCGGAGTTGGCAAGACCCGCGGCAACGGGTGCCATCCGTGTTCCTATCTTATCTGCAAGCGTTCTGTCGCGCAAGCGTTGAGGCAAACGATTGAAGGACGCAGACAGGATGTATTTGTGTCCGCACGGGACCGTAGACTTCTCAATAAGGTTACACACCGGTTTATCCGGCCGTTAGAGGAGCTGCCATGTACGAGCCTTCACGTGTTCTTCTGTCGTTTCACATCGCAGGATTTCAATATGCCGACGGCGCTTTGGTCCTAGGCGATCTTAAAGCGGGCGATAAACTGACGCTGTGTGCCGAGCGCGATAATCCCCATGACCCCGAGGCAGTTGCGATCTACTATGGCAAGACCAAACTTGGCTACGTTCCGGGAAACGAGGTCGGCCCACTGTCCTTGATGATGTATTACGGCCACAAGGACGTGTTTGAGGCCCGCGTGCAACAGGTTGCCCCCGAGCGCAGCCCGTGGCACCAGGTGCGCGTTGGCCTCTATGTGGTGGATGCCCGCTAATCGGTAAGGGAGGCTGCCATGCTTGACGACGATGACCTGTTCGATTTGACGGATGATCCGTTTGAGTGGGATATGCTACTCGATGACGATGAGTTGGAGCAGGACCGTAGGAAACGGCAGGACAAGAAAACTCAGAGTGACGCTTCGAAAAAGCAAGACAAGCGCCGCCGCGGACTGTTCGGTGGGCTCTTTGGATAACCGCCGCATCGCTACGTCTGTATACTTAGCACGAGTTGAACACGTTGCGAAATGAGGGCATAGACGATGATGTGGTTTACCGCCGACCTGCACCTGGGCGATACGAATATCTTGCACGACATGGATCGACCGTTTGATTCAGTCGAGGAGATGAACCGCAAGGTCATCGATGCCATCAATGAGTGCGTGGATGTGGACGACCGCCTCTACATCCTGGGAGACTTTACCTATCGTTTGCCCCTGGCGGAGGCGGTGCGCCTGCGCGAGCGCATTGAATGCCAGAACGTGACGCTCATCCGTGGCAACCATGACGGCGATTGGGAAGATCCCGACGTGCCGCAAATTTGGGAAGACGTGCGTGATTATCTGGAGATTGCCCCCGGCTATGCCAAGGGCCATCGTCTGGTTATGAGCCACTACCCCATGCTCAGCTGGAATGGCAAGGCACGTGGCGCCATCATGCTGCACGGGCATATCCACAGCAGGGGAGACCGCACCAACGCGCGCAACCGCGATCGCGAGCGCCCGATCCTGCGCTATGACGTTGGCCTTGATGCCAACGACTACAGACCCGTAAGCCGCGATCAAATCCTGGGCTTCTTTGGACTGTAATTCTCGAACCACCACAAAGGGGACAGGCACCTTTGTGGTGGTTCTGGCGCCGTTGCCATTATGGCGGCGGCGCCTTTTTTGTCCGCGTGGCGCGGTAGAGTGTAGGCGGTTGAAATTTGCGTCCATCGAGGAGCTGCTATGAACGAGATCAAGTGCCCGCATTGCGGCGAAGTTTTTAAGGTCGATGCGTCCGGCTATGCGGATATCGTCAAGCAAGTGCGCGATGCCGAGTTCTCGCGCGACCTGGATGAGCGTGTGAAGGCTGTCCAGCGCGAGGGCGAGCAGGCGCTGGAGCTTGAGCGCTCGCGTTCGACGGCTGCCTTGCAAAAGGCGGAGTCTCAGCGCAATGCTCAGCTTGTCGAGCAGAAGAACGCTGCAGCTCAGCAGCTGGCACAAGAAGTCGCCAAGCGCGATGCTGAGCTTGCCGAGCTGCGCGCTAAGCTCGAGGGCGCTGCCGTAGAGCGCGAGAGTGCAAGCCAGCGCGCGGCGGTAGAGGCGCGAGCCAATGCTCAAAAGGAAAATGCCGAACTCCAGCGTGAGATTGATAGCCTGCGTGCGCAGCTTGGGCGCAAAGATGACGAAGCAAAGCTTGCCGAGTCGGCGGCGCGCAACGCTGCTCAAAACGATTTAGCTGCACGTGATGCTCAGATTGCCGAGCTGCAGGCCAAGCTTGCCGCGGCGGACAAGGCCCAGGAGATGGCGCTTGCCGCCGCTGCGGCTGAGTCGCAGCGCGAGCTCGATGCCGCTCGCAGCGAGGCCGAGCGCGCGCTTACTGACTATCGCGCGACGGTACAAGAGAAGTTTTCCGCCGCTAAGGCACAGTCCGAGCAAGAGGCCGAGGGTCTGCGTGCCCAGCTGCGCGAGCAGGAACTGATGGCAAAAATGAACCTGTCGGAGGCGGTTGCCGCGGCGGAGCGAGAGCGCGATGAGGCACGTGCCAAGCTGACGAGTGAGCTGGCGGTGCGCGATTCTCGCGAGGAACAGGCTAAGGCGGCGCATGAGCTCGAGCTCGCGCAGGCCAAGCGCGCGAGCGATGACCTGATTCGCTACAAGGACGAAGAGATCGAGCGCCTTAAGGACATGAAGGTCCGCCTGTCCACCAAAATGGTGGGCGAGTCGCTCGAGCAGCACTGCGAGACCGAGTTCAATCGCCTGCGCATGACGGCGTTTCCCAACGCGTACTTCGAGAAAGATAACGATGCGTCCGAGGGCACCAAGGGCGACTTTATCTTCCGCGAGTGCGACGCGAGCGGCAACGAGGTCATTTCGATTATGTTCGAGATGAAAAACGAGAACGACGAGACCGCGACCAAGCACAAAAACGAGGACTTCTTTAAGAAACTCGATCACGATCGTCGCCAGAAAGGCTGTGAGTACGCGGTGCTCTGCACACTGCTCGAGCCCGAAAGCGAGCTCTATAACGCAGGGATAGTCGACGTGAGCTATCGCTACGAGAAGATGTACGTGATTCGCCCGCAATTTTTCATCCCCATGATTACACTTCTTCGCAACGCCGCCATGGGTTCGTTGCGTTATAAGCAGGAGCTGGCGGAGTACAAACAGCAGAATATCGACGTTACGAACTTCGAAGCCAAGATGGAAAAGTTCAAGAACGATTTCGGTCGCAACTACGAGATCGCGAGCCGCAAGTTCCAAACGGCGATCGATGAGATCGACAAGACGATTAGCCATCTGCAGAAAACCAAGGAGGCGTTGCTGTCCTCCGAGAACAATCTGCGCCTAGCCAACAAGAAGGCCGACGATCTTACCATTCGCAAGCTCACGTGGGGCAACAAGACCATGAAGGCGGCGTTTGACGAGGCGCGCGGGGCTGCGCCAGAGACAAACGATGAGCCCGCCGAGGCGGATTCGTATGAGGTCGAGGACGCCGAGTAAGGCATAGCGTATAGTGCAAAAGCGGGGCCGCTGGCGATATTGCCAACGGCCCCGCTTGTTCCGTTCCAGTATGTACGGCTAGTCCTCGAGCAGGTCCTCGATAAAGCCGACGCGATAGTTTTTAAAGATGACCTCGCCACCGTCTTGCGTGGCGTCCAGATCGACATCGCCCATGATGCCAAAGTCGTGGTCGCCGTCCTCGTCGGCAAAGATCTGGTGCACGTGCCATACGTGCGCGGTCTTCTCGTCGGACTCGTCAATGGAAAACATCGCGGCGCTGCGGGCATCTCCGTCGGTGAGGATTTCTTCGTGCTGCTCGTGGTAAGCGTCGAGTGCTTTTTGCCAGCGGATCTCGCTCATGCCCCAGTCGTCGTCGAGCTCGCCCAGGTCGCGAACGTGCTCGCGGGCGGCAAGGGCCACGCGGCGGAAGAGTGCGTTGCGCACCAGCAGCGTGCAGCCGCGGCGGTCCGCAACGACTTCGTCGATGCCCTGCGGCGGTGCGGCGTCGAGTGCAGCGGGGTTGCCGGCGTTCTCCCACTCGTCCACCAGGCTCGAGTCCACCGAACGCACCACAAAGCCCAGCCACGAGATAATGTCGCGCAGGCGCTCGTCGCGCTTCTCGATGGGCACGGTGCGGTCGAGTGAACGGTAGGCCTCTGCTAGGTAGCGCAGCAAAATGCCCTCGGAGCGGGCGATGCCGAGCTTTTGAATGTAGCCCTTAAAATCGCTCGTGCTTTCCAGCATATCGCGCAGAACGCTCTTGGGAGAGAGCTGATAGTCGTTGGCCCAGGGCACTTCCTGGCAGTACTTGTCAAAAGCGGCGTCGAGCAAATCCTCGAGCGGCTTTTCGTACGTGACGTCTTGAATGCGCTCCAAGCGCTCCTCATATTCGACGCCGTCAGCCTTCATTTCTGCCATCGCGCGGTCGCGCGCGGCGCGCTCCTGTGCACGCAGCACCTGTTTGGGATCCTCGAGCGTTGCCTCGACCATCGAGATCAGATCCATGGTATAGGTCTCACTCTCGGGGTCGAGCAGCTCCAACGCGGCAAGCAAGAACGGCGAG
The DNA here is from genome assembly GCA_902475475.1 of uncultured Collinsella sp. GTDB lineage: Bacteria > Actinomycetota > Coriobacteriia > Coriobacteriales > Coriobacteriaceae > Collinsella. The sequence continues at coordinate 5,600 of CABRZY010000049.1, read as the reverse complement.
AGCGGCTGATCGAGCGCGAAGTCCTCGGGCAGATCGACCGTCAGCGCATAGTCGATGTCCGGCGCGGCGTCAGTCGGGGCGTCGGGCGCGGGCGGCACCTCGGTGCGAACGACGACGCCGGAATCGATGAGCGTGGCGAAGATTTCGTCGGCGCGAACCTCGAGCTTAGCCTTTTCCTCGGGAGTCTGCAGGCTCGTCTCGATGAGGTCGTGTACGCGGGTTCGGGCATCGCCGCCCTGCTCGACCACGCTAATCACCATGGAGTGCGTGATGCGCAGGCGCGGCCTGAGCGTCTCGGGCTGCGTCTCGATCAGGCGCTCAAAGGTCTGCTTGTTCCAGGTGACAAAGCCCTCGGGGGCCTTTTTCTTTTTAATCTTACGGAGTTTTTTGGGGTCGTCGCCCGCTTTGGCCATAAGCTTGGCGTTTTCGATCTCGTGCTCCGGCGCCTCGGCAATTACCATACCCTCGGTGTCAAAGCCCGAGCGGCCGGCGCGACCGGCAATCTGGTGGAACTCGCGGGCGCGCAGACGACGCATCTTGTAACCGTCGAACTTGGTGAGCGCGGTGAGCACCACGGTGTGGATGGGCACGTTGATGCCGACGCCGAGTGTGTCGGTGCCGCAAATGACGGGCAGTAGGCCCTGCTGTGCCAGGCGCTCGACCAGTAGGCGATAGCGCGGCAGCATACCGGCGTGGTGCACGCCGACGCCGCAGCCAAGCAAGCGCTTGAGGATCTTGCCGAAGGCCGTCGAGAAGCTCGTGCCCTTGGCCGCCTCCTTGATAGCCTCGCGCTGCTCCTTGCTGGCAATGCCAAAGTTGGCGAGGGATTGCGCCGTCGCAAGTGCGGCGTCCTGGCTAAAGTGCACGATGTAGAGCGGGGCCTCGCCGCGGCGCATGGCGAGCTCGACGGTGCCCTCGAGCGAGGTCGTCACGTAGTCGTAGCTCAGCGGCACGGGGCGTGGGGCATCGACGACCAAGTCGCAGGTAGCGCCGGTGTGTTCCTCGAGCGAGGCGGCGATCGCGGTGACATCGCCGAGCGTGGCGCTCATGAGCATGAATTGCGTGTGAGGCAGGGCGAGCAGTGGCACCTGCCAGGCCCAACCGCGATCGGGGTCGGCAAAGTAGTGGAACTCGTCCATGGCGACGCAGCCAACATCGGCATCTTCGCCCTCGCGCAGTGCGTCGTTGGCAAGGATTTCTGCCGTGCAGCAGATGACGGGCGCCTTGGTGTTGATGTGCGTGTCGCCGGTGATCATGCCGACGTTATCGCGGCCGAGCACCTGCACAAGGTCGAAAAACTTCTCACTGACCAGAGCCTTGATAGGAGCCGTGTAGTAGCAGCGCTTGCCCTGCGCCATGCCCATAAAGAGCATTCCCAGCGCGACGAGCGATTTACCCGATCCGGTCGGTGTTCCCAAAATGACATGGTCACCGGCGGCTAGATCCATGAGGGCCTCTTCCTGGTGGTCCCACAGCTCAATACCGCGATCGCTCGTCCATTCAAAGAAACGTTCGAAGGCCTGATCGGGCGTGAGCCACGGTTCGGGCTCACTGCCATCCTCGGGCTCCCACCAGGTGGGGGAGAGCGCGCCGAGCGAACCGAACTCGGCTTCGGTTCCCGTGCCGCCCGAGAATGAGCTGGCGGCTCCGGCGCCGGAAACGGTGCTGGCGGTGGTGTCTGTCGTGGTCTGTGCCATGTGGTTGCTTTCTCTCGCGTTTGTCCGCCAACTATTATGGCGTAGCGTCGCATCGATGCGTTCGCAGGCAAGAAAATGCAGGAAATGGGCGTTCTGCCCAGCCGTTTGGTGCAGTTGCCAGCTAAGTGAGTAGACTTTTTGCAATATCGCGAGCACATGGCTTTTGCGCAAGGGCTCTACCTGCGGTTTTAGTATTGGTTATGCGGGTTGTGCTTGGCTATTGCAAAAAAGTCTACTCACTTAGATTTGAGGGTCGTTTGTTGGCGCCTATTCGCGCTTGTTTGCCGACGTCGCGACCATCAGAAGCCCCTAGGACTCTTGCGGTAGACGCTTCTTGCCCTTGCGGGCACGGTTTCTAAAGTTCTCGACGGCCTCTTCCATGCCCAGAGGCACATAGGCGAGCTCATCGAGGTTATCGGGCAGGTAGCAGGCTAGGCTTTGCTTCTGCGCGCGGCCCGCCGCGAGCTGTTCATCGCTGGGCTGCGCTCCAGGTGTGGCGCAAATGCCATAGACGGCGGCACCCATCTCGCGCGTGCGGCGCTCGTACTCGGTCTCGGGATGCTCGGGATGGTCGCGGCGGACGTCGTCGCTTACCCAAAGCGTATCGTAGCCGGCCGCGGCAAACTGTCCCAGGGCGTAATCGCGCAACGGCTTGCTATCGGTGCGCAGCGTGACGGTAGCGCCGGCTGAAAAGAGCGGGCGGTAGAGCATCAGATGGTCGACATGGACGAGTCGTTTTTTAGCGTACTTGGCCTTGGGCTGCGGCGTGGGAAAGTTAATGGTGATGGCATCGAGCTCGCCTGCGGCAAACAGCTGTGGCAGCGATGCGGCGCCTCGGGGCAGGACGAGTGCGTTGGATAGCCCCTGTTCGCAGATTTTCTGCGCGGCATAGGCGATGCAGATGGGCTCCTGGTCCATGCCGATAAAGAGGGTGTCGGGCTCGCGGTGGGCGCGCTCGACCAGATAGGTTCCCTTGCCACAGCCAAGATCCAGGTGAAGGTGTTCGAAGGGCTTGCTGCCAGCTGGCGCGCAAGCCTCGCGCGGAGATTGGCGCGAGGCTTGCGCGCCAGCGAGCTCCTTGCTGCCAGCTGGCGCGCAAGCCTCGCGCCAATCTCCGGCATAAGCCTCGGGGTTCGTCTCGATCGCATCGGCGTAGCGCTCCAGGCGCTCCTCGAGCACAAAGTTCTTAGGCGTGCGAACGTGGACGGCTCCCATGAGGCTCCTTGGTCATAAATGCGAAACGCATGGCCGCGCGTTCCGTCAATGGGTTGAAAAAAGGGGTGGGTATAGTTTGCCCGAAAGACGCGGTGCGGCTCGGCGGCGAGTCGTCGGTGCCTACAGGCGCTTGAGAATCACATAGCGGTTGAGCTCGCCGCTGCGACCGTCGGCATGGAAGCGCTCAAGCTCGCGCACGGGGACCTCGCCGCTCTTGTAGAACGTACGGACGCCGCGCACCAGGTCGGTGATCTGCTGATCGTCAAAGTGATGGCAATAGCGGTAGGCGTGGCGGTCGTTTTGCCAGCCGATGAGGTGGTCGCCGGCTTCAAACTGTGCGGAATCGTAACCCTCAAACGGCGGGGTGAGCTCGGCGCGGGCTTCGGCTCGAACGGCCTTGCGCGCCATGCGCTCGTCGTTCATAAACTCCCAAAAGCTGATGGCGATGATGCCGCCCGGGCGCGTCTGCCGCACCAGGGCGTCGAGTACGCGTACGCGGTACTCGCACGACGGCACGTGGTGCATAAAGCCAAAGCAGACCGAGATGTCGGCGAGCGGGGCGTCGAAAAGCACGTCGGGCGTCTCGGCGGGGTTGAGCTTCATGAGGGCGTCGAGCACGTCGAGCTCCTGGAAGTGCAGGTTGGGAATGCGCAGGGCGTGGCCATGTGCATCGATAGCCAAATCTTGACACGAGTCGACACCATAGAACTCAAACGGGCAGCTGGCATCTGCCGAGGGGTTTGCGCCGTCGACGCCCTTGGCGGCAAGTGCGCCGCCGGCGGCAAAATTCTCGAATCGCATATTGCCGCAGGCAAGATCGAAGACGCGGACGGGATGCTCGATCGTGGCGACGTCGAGCTGCCCGAGCGCGATGTCCATGGTGCGCACCCAGCCGGGCCACGGGGCCTGGCGCGTATCGGAGAAGGAGGCGGAGTGCTCGCGATAGAACGTGTTGTTGAGCTGGATGAGCGATGAGGCGAAATCGCGGTTCACGGCGCGGAACTCCCTCCGTTGGCGGTGCGGAATAAACAGTACGACCATACTACCGTTAACGCCGCAACGGGGACAACCGAGCCGTGGGTCATTGCTTTGTTTGGACACATTTCCGCAGCTCATATGCGCCCGCAAGCGCCGGTTGTCAAAAATCTCACTAGAATAGGTGGTATGCTTTTGGCGGTGGCGGATAGATTTTTAACTGTGCAAGGCGCCTTAAGAACAAAAGCGGTCCGGCGGTACGGCTGGCATCACATAGGAGGAACCATGAATGTAGAAACTGCGCAGCGGCTCGCCGACCTTCGCCGCAGCAAAGGCTTTAGTCAAGAAGGGCTGGCACGAAAGCTGGGACTGTCGCGCCAGGCGGTCAGTAAATGGGAGCGCGCGGAGAGCTCGCCCGATACCGAGAACCTGATCTCGCTCGCCAAACTCTATGGTGTGAGCCTGGACGAGCTGCTCAATCCGAGCGACGAGATCGAGGACGATATCGAGTTTGAGAGCGAGGACCGCGCTCGTCAGCGCGAGGCCGAGGCGGCAGAGCGCGCACGCACCCATGAGGCGGCGGCACGAGCTACCGAGGCGGCAACACAGGCGAGTGACGCCGCCGCCAAGGCGGCGCAAGCGGCAAGCTGGAGTGCACAGGCCGCCAATGCCGCTACGGCGCAGGCGACGAGTGGCGGCGCAGTTGGCTCGACTCCGGTGAAGGGCCCGTTCCAGTCGTTCCCGTATTGGGCCGTGTGCTGGCTACTGTTCTTTTTGCTGATGTTCCTGTTTGGTGCCGGCCCCTTTGCCGCGCTGATCTTCTTTACGATTCCCATCTATCACTGGGTAGCGCGTGCGCTCGATGGTGATTGGGCGCGCGGGGATATTCAGGTTGGTCCGGCATCGGCGGTCGCTAGGGCTCAGAATGTTTCCGCTCCGGTTGATACTGACGTGGCTACCGCGACTACCGCTGAGCCGATTGCCAAAGAGGGTGGTGAATGATGAAGCTTTCGCATGAATCCAAGCTGCGCTTGGGCGTCGGCATCGGAGCGTTTGTGCTCATCGTTGGGCTTGTTTTTGGCGTTTCGCGGACTTTGATTCATTTTGATGGCCCGTGGGATCTCGACGATGTTGTATCCGGCTTGTCCGGTATGGACGATGTGGTTGACGACGACGATTTTATGAACGATGGCGGTAAATATTCCGCTCAGCCTCAGCAGCTTTCGAGTGCGACCTTTGATGCCGATCAATTTTGCTACCTCGATTTCGATATCGCCGCGGCTTCGGTGGACGTCAAGGTTGTTGATGGCAACAAGGCTCGCGTTATCGAGCGGGGGCGCGTTGCCAAGGGTATGGATGCCTCCAAGGCTGCGACGCAAAACATCGCATCTGTCGAGGACTCGACGCTCAAGGTTTCCCAGTTTGGAAGTGATGACGGTAAGGCAATCGATCGCTCAGTTACGGTCGAGCTGCCGCGCCGTGTTGCCGAACATCTGAAGGGAGTCAACGCGCACGTGGGCTCGGGTGATCTGCAGATTGCCGGTGTCACCTGTGATGGTTTCGACCTTTTCCTGGGTGCGGGAGATGTAGAGTTTACGGGCAGCGTGACTGATGCGCTCAGCGCCGAGGTCGGTTCGGGCGATGTGACGTTCGAGCTTTACCAGGCCCCCGCGAAGTCGATGGACGTGAGCGTGGGCTCGGGCGATGTGGAGA
>CABRZY010000048.1 GCA_902475475.1 uncultured Collinsella sp. | reverse complement strand
GCTCATCGACGAGCGCCGCCGCATGGATCCCACCATCACCAAACTGGGTTCGGACATGTCGGTGCCCAACGCGCACTTGGCCGATGTTATCGCCCTCTATCGCCGCACGCTGGCGGAAAGTGGGCTTGAATCTGCCGCCTGGGGGCATATCGGTAACAACCATCTGCATGTGAACATTCTGCCGCGCGATGCACAGGATTATCGCCGCGGCGGAGAACTCTTTGCCCAGTGGGCTTCCGAGGTCACGGCCATGGGCGGTGCCGTCTCCGCAGAACACGGCGTCGGCAAGATCAAGGCGGGCTTCTTGGAGACGATGTACGGTCACGAGGCCATGGTCGAGTCGGCGCGGCTCAAGCTCCAGCTCGATCCTGCCGGGCAGCTGGGTCGCGGTAACCTGTTTTCGGAGAAGCTCTTGGATGAGCTCGTCCAGAAAGGGGGCGCGTGAAGATGAGCGATTTCCATATGGTGGTGTGCGTCAAGGCCGTGCCGGGCAGCACCGAGGTCAAGATGGACCCCAAGACCAATACCATCGTGCGCGATGGCAAGCAGGCGGTCATTAATCCCTTTGATGCGAGCGCTTTGGAATGCGCGCTGGCGCTGAAGGACGACTTTATCGGCTTTGGCATGGACGTGCGCGTGACGGTGGTGTCGATGGGCATCCCCGCGACCGAATCGCTGCTGCGCGACTGCATCGCTCGAGGCGCCGACGACGCGCTGCTGCTGACCGACCGAGCCTTTGCGGGCGCCGATACCCTGGCAACCACCTATGCCCTCAAGTGCGGCATCGAGGCGCTCGACGAGGACTTCGACCTGCTCATCTGCGGCAAGATGGCGGTGGATGGCGATACGGCCCAGATTGGTCCCGAGCTTGCCGGTGCCTTTGATATTCCCTGCGTGACCGACGTGAGCTGCGTGCAGAGCGCGGGCTTTACGACCTGTGGCTCGCTGGCGCTCGTTCACGGATGCGATGCCGGCGAGGAGACGGTGTACCTTGAGATGCCGTGCGCGATGACGACTGCCAAGGAGATTGGCCAGTTGCGTATGCCGAGTATTGCCGGTATTCGCGCGGCGGAGGAGGCGGACGTGCGCGTGGTCAGTGCCGCCGACGTGAACGCCGACCCCGCGCGTTGCGGTCTTGCCGGGTCGCCGACACAGGTCGTGCGCTCGTTTGTGCCCGACCGTGACCAAACGTGCGAGGCCGTTGAGGGGACGGCGTCCGAGCAGGCGGCAAAGCTTGCCAAGATTATCGAGGGGATGGCATAGATGAGCGGACTGATTATCGATAGCGAAGCCTGTATCGGCTGCGGTCGCTGCGTTCGCGCCTGTGCCTCGGGCGGCATCGTAGTGGAAGGCGAGCGACCCAGCCGATGCGCCCGCGTAACCGACGGCTGCATTCTATGCGGTGGGTGCGTCGACGCCTGCCCTGTCAACGCTATCTCGATCGAGCGTGACGAGGCCGCTGGTGCGGTGGACCTTGATGCATATCGAGACATTTGGGTATTCGCGCAGACCGACGAGCACGATACGGTGACTCCCGTTGCCTATGAGCTTATGGGCAAGGGCCGCGAGCTTGCCGATGCTCGCGACTGCCGTCTGGTGGCACTGATCGGTATGGGTCCCGAGGGTTCTCTCGGCGACCTGGAGCATCTGGTTTGCGCGGGCGCCGACGAAGTCCTGGCCTGTCGCGACGAGCGCCTGCGCCAAAACGATGCGGAGGTCTACGCCCGCTTGATCTGCGATTTGGTAGCCGAACGCAAACCCGAGGCCATCCTATACGGTGCGACCGCTTTTGGCCGCGAACTGGCACCCGGCGTTGCCGTGCGCTTGCAGACGGGCCTTACGGCTGACTGCACCGTACTTTCGATGGATACGGAGACGGGGCTGCTGCAACAGACGCGTCCGGCGTTTGGCGGCAACCTGATGGCCACCATCGTCTGCCCCAATCATCGTCCCCAGATGGCAACGGTTCGTCCCGGCATCTTTAAGGCGCCCGACTTTGACTACGACCGCTCCGGCACGATCACCCAGATATCGCTTGCGGATGATGCTAAGGCTCGTGTCGAGATCTCGATTCCCGCCGAGGAGTGGAGGCAGCAGGCCTCGATCGCCGATGCCGAGCGCTTGGTCGTGGTGGGCCGCGGCATTGGCTCCAAGAAGAATCTGCCCCTGATGCGAAGGCTCGCCGAGGCTCTGGGAGCCGAGCTTGGTTGCACGCGACCTGTCGTGGAGGCCGGCTGGTTGGAGTGTCGCCATCAGATTGGCCAGACCGGCGTATCGGTTTCGCCCAAGCTTCTCGTGAGTATCGGTGTTTCGGGCGCCATCCAGCATCTTGCCGGCATCGGTGGGGCAGAGTGCATTATCGCCATCAACGAGGACCCGGATGCCCCCATCTTTGGTGCTGCCCAGTACAAGGTTGTCGGCGATGCCGTCGAGGTCGTCGAGGAACTGCTGGCCCAGCTTGAGCGCTAGGCGCGCGCCAGCCAGTCGCGCATCTCGTCCTTAAGGCGGCTCCAAGTCGCCTGCGTGGCGGGGTCGGTAAAGGGCCGCGTAATGCCAAAGGGCGCGTCGAGCAGGCGGTAGATATCGCCCTGCTCGCGCGCCAGCGTGCGGCTCGCTGGATAGACGAGCTCAAACATAAAGCAGATGAGTCCCACCAGGTAGTCCGCCGGCTCGTTGCGCTCGTCGCGCGCGACGCACCGATGCTCGTCAAAGGCGGCAAGCGTCGGTACCGAGAAGCGACTGGCTAGAAACGCGTCCTCATCCACCTTGAGGATGGTATCGACGGTGCTGTCGGCGATGGTGCGCATAATGTCGATCTTGTCGCCATCGCGCACGATATCGCAGAAGCACCGTGTACGCTCGTCGAGTTGTGCCGGCAGGCGAAAGTCGCTGTGATAGGCGATGCTCGCTCGGATGAGCTCGTCATGCGCACCGGTTTCGATAAAGTCACGGATGTTTGTCGTGGCGGGTGCATCGGCGGGATTCTCGCCAAAGAGGACCTCGATGCCCAGCGCCGCATGGCTCATGCTCTCGGCGTCCTTAAAGGTGTCCCAGCGTCGCAGCTGCTCAAAGCGGCCCATATCGTGTAGCAGGCCGCAAAGCCATGCCAGGTCAATATCTTCTGACGACCAGCCCTGCTCGCGCGCTACGGCATCGCATGCCTCGGCCACGTGGTACGTATGCTCGATTTTGAGCGCGATGCGTGGGTTGGTGGCGTCGTAGGCATCGGTGTAGCTTTTGAAGGCCGCGCGCGCCCGGTCTCGATCGATAGCTGTCATAATGACTTCCTAAAAAGTTGTGTCTTTCGATCCGGTGGCAATTGTAGGTGAACTCGGTTGCTGTCGGATGATGATTCTGCCGTATCGCTACATGCGGCTCGGAGACCTTGTCAGGATGAGAAGCGTATGGTGTTCAAAATCGTTAGAACCGTCTGGCCGGTGATGCTTACCTATGTTGCAATAGGCGCGCCGTGCGGAATGATCATGGGGCAGACGGGAATGGAGCCCTGGATGGTCTTTGCCCTGAGCAGCACGTTTGTGACGGGCAGCGGCCAGTTTATGATCTGCAATCTTTGGCTGGCGGACGTGCCGGCACCTTCGATTATCGCGAGCGTTGCCGCCATCTCCTCGCGTTTTGCGCTTTACTCGGCATCGATCGCGCCGCATCTGACGGGTGCCTCGAAGCGTCAGACGCTGGCTGTTGCCGCGACACTTACCGAGGAGGCATATGGCATCTCGCTTGCCAAGTTGGTTGAAGGGGAGGATTGGGGCCCGCGCGAGTCCTTTGTGCTCAACGTGATCCTCATCGCAACATGGGGCGTTTCGTGTACGATGGGCACCATCGTCGGCGCCGTTGTCGATGTTCCCACCGCCATTGCAGCCTTTGTCTGCACCTCGCTCTTTATCTGCCTGCTCTTTTCGCAGCGGCTGTCGCGCGGCAACGTTGTCGCGGCGGTTTCGGGCGCGGTGTCCGTCGCCGTATGCAAGTTCTTGGGCCTCACGAATATTGCCGTGCCGGCAAGCGTCGTGGCCGGCATTGCCATTGCGTTGGCGTGCGATGCTGTATTTGACGGAAGAGGTGCCCGCGATGCCCGTTAACGAGTTCTTGGTTCTGTGGCTGTCGTCGTGGGCTGCTATCGCGTTCTTTCGCATCGCGCCGGCGTTCGCCTTGCGCGGGCGGACCCTGTCGCCCCGCATTACCGAGGCCCTGGGCTATATCCCGCCCGCTGCCTTTGCCGCGCTGGTCGCCAACGACTTGGTGAGCCCCGGCGCGTTCGACGCGGGACTCTGGCCTGCCTTGGTTCCCTGGATTGCGGCCGTCGGCGTCGTGGTCGTGGCGGTCAAGACAAAATCGATGCTGTGGTGCTGCGTCTCGGGCATCGTACTCTATATTGTCTTGAGCCTTATATAGGGGTGGCGTCGCGGGCGCCGAATCTCGTTCCATCCCAACTTGTCGAATTTTTCACCGAGCTGGTCTATTTCTTCTGGTACCATGGTCAAACTTTACTGTAGCAAAGCATGACGTGGGCTTTTGTTCCGCGTCAGCGGAAATGGGGGTTTCATGGCACAGGAAGCGACTGCCAACGAGCAAAAGAAATTCAAGGTTCCGCGCATCCCGGGCGACATCATGATCTATCCGATGATCGTCGGTCTTTTGCTCAACACCTTCTGCCCGCAGGTTTTTGAGATCGGCGGCTTCTTTACGGCTGCCTGCCGCGGTGGCTCCAATACCATCGTCGCCGCGATCCTGCTGTTCGTGGGCGCCGGCATCAGCTTTAAGTCCACGCCGGGCGCCATCAAGACCGGTATCGTCGTGCTGATTCCCAAGCTGGTCGTCGCAGCGGCTCTCGGCCTAGGCGTGGCATATTTCTTTAACGACAACTTCCTGGGTCTGAGCTCCGTGTCTATCATCGGCGGCATTACGTTTTGCAACATGGCGCTCTATACGGGCATCATGGGCGAGTTCGGCGATGAGTCCGAGCAGGGCGCCGTCGGTATCCTGTTCTTTACGGCCGGCCCCGCCGTCACGATGATCATCCTTGGTGTTTCGGGTCTTGCCAACATCCCTGTCGGTACTATCATCGGCTCCATTTTGCCGCTCGTTATCGGCATGGTTCTGGGCAACCTGTTCCCGTTTATCAAGAACCTGCTGGTTCCCGGCACCAATCCCGCGATCGCTGTAATTGGTTTTCAGCTCGGTGCGTCCATGAGCCTTTCGAGCTTCATCGCCGGTGGTATTTCCGGCATCTTGCTGGGCCTTGTCACGCTGTTTGTCGTCGGTCCCATCACCTTTGCGTTCGAGCGCCTGTGCGGTGGTAACGGCAAGGCTGCCGTGGCTTGTTCCACCATCGCCGGCACGGCTATGACCACGCCGGTTGCTCTCGCCGAGGTCGCGCCGCGCTACGCCGAGCTTGCGCCCACCGCGTACGCCCAGATCGCCACTGCCGTTATCATCACGGCAATCATGGCTCCGATTCTGACCGGCTGGGTCGACAAGAAGTTCTGCCAGGGCAAGGAGGACCTGTCGCCTGCCGGTGTCGAGGCCATCGAGGAGGCCGTCGCGACCGACATCGATGGCGAGTAACGGCCGTTACCGATAATTGATTCCGGCGTGCAATTCGCGCCGTCCGAGCGCCCGAACAGAAACTGTTTTGCAGTGATGTTCGGGCGCTTTGCTATGATTCCCTTTACCCCTGCGGAGTAAAGGGGTGTTTATTGCCCTGATTCGAATTGGGCGATTCTGACCATTCGGATATTGAAGGGATGGCGTCTAGTGGTTAAGGCACTCAAGATTGAGATATTCCTGCTATGCATGATTGTTCTTATCGGGCTTGCCGCGCGAAGTCGTCGCTCCTTGTTCTCGAGCACCCTGCAGCTATTGTTTAGCATGCTTGGCTACACCTCTGCCGCGTACATATTATTCGATATGATCTGGACGCTTTCGGATGGTGCGGACGGCACGTTGGGTATTGCTGCCAACTGGATTTCCAACGCGGTTTCGTTTTCGCTCTTTGCCATCGCGTGTCTCATTTGGTTTATCTATTCCGAGACGATGCAGGGCTCTCGCCTTGTGACCTCGCGCTATAGGGTGGTGCTTGTAACGTTGCCTACGGCTCTGGTGGTCGTGCTGGCTTTTACCAGTTACTGGACGCACGCCTTGTTCTATATCGATTCGCAGGGCGTGTATCGTCGCGGCTTTGCCTATATGATCCAGCCCATTGTCAGCTACTGTTACGTTATACATACGTCCCTGCATGCGTTTGTGCAATCTCGCAGGGTCGAGAGCCTGCAGACGAAGGCTATCTATCGAACCTTGGCATTTTTCGCCATTCCGGCCCTGGTGGGCGGTACCTTTCAGATCGTATACTCGGTGCCTGGCCTTTGTGTCGGCATAATGATTAGCATGTTGCTGCTCTACATTATCTGCCAGGAGCAACTCATCTCGACCGACCCGTTGACTGGCCTCAACAATCGCAACCGTTTTGAGACCTATATGCTGTCGCTCTTCTCAAATGTGGATCAGGCCGAAGATGTGTATCTGCTCATGATGGACGCCGACGGCTTTAAGCAGATTAACGATCGCTATGGGCATGTGGAGGGCGACCACGCTCTTCAGGTCATATCCGCTGCGCTCAAAGAAGTCTGCTCAGCGTCTGGTGGCTTTATTGCACGTTATGGTGGCGATGAGTTCGTGGTGCTCCAAAAGGCAGCAGCGGAACAGGACATCATAGATCTGTGTTCGGCGATTAACGACGAGCTCGCGCGCGCCGAGGTTCCGTATCTGTTGCGGATGTCCATCGGCTACGCACGGGTTGGTGATGGCGTCGATACCTGGCAAGACTTGCTTCGCGCTGCCGACGCGGAACTCTACCGCGTCAAGGCCGAGAAAAAGAAAGCCGGCGCCCAGATACGCTAGAAAAAAGGGCGCACGACCGTTGCGATGGTCGTGCGCCCTTTTTGCGTTTGCGGGGGCCACCGGCCATAACGCCCAGGCGCGGTGCGGCAAGACGAGCGTCTGCCGCCGCGGCTCGGTACGAAATCAACGAGAATCAGTGTGCTCCATTAAGCTAAAGTTTGCGAACATCCTCTCTAAAAAGGTGAACTCGCTAGGCTTTTTTGGGTTTGTTGACGATGATGATGCCGCCGCAGACTAACAGCAGGGCAACGATGACGGTAACGGGGCTCGTGCCGGCGCCCTCGCCGAGCAGCAGCGCGCTCAGCAACACGCCAAAGACGGGGTTCATAAACCCAAAGACCGAGACGCGGCTGACAGGGTTGACGGCAAGCAGGCGCGACCACAGCGAGTAGGCGACCGCGGAGATAAGCGCCATGTAGATGATGAGCGCGATGGCGGGGGCAATCGCCGTGGGGGAGAGTGCGCCACCCATCAAAAAGCCGATGGCGGTGAGGACCAGGCCGCCGACCAAGAACTGCCACCCGGCAAGCAAGACGCCGTCGTGCTCGCGCGAGAAGATGCCGATCAGGCAGGTCGAAAGGGCACCTGCGACGGTGGAGGCCAAGATAAATCCCTCGCCGTCGAGCGTAAAGCCAAAGGTGCCATCCACGCCCGAAAGGTTGACGAGCGCGACACCGGCAAAGCCCAGTACGCAGCCGAGCACTTTGGCCGCATCGAGCTTTTCGGTGCGAAACGCCAGGGCGGCAAAGAGGATTGCGAGGAAGTTGGCGCTGGCCTCGATGATGGAGCTCGACATGGCGCTGGCGCGCGAGAGGCCCAGGTAGAAAAAGAAGTACTGCCCGATAGTCTGGAAGAGCGACAAGATGCAGATGGGCTTGATATCGCGCGCTTGCGGAACGAGCAGTCGGCGCTGGGCCACGCTCATGCCAACAATGACCAGCATGCCGGCAAGCGTGAAGCGCAAGCCCGCAAAGAGCAGCTGCGAGGCGCTATCGTGCGCTGGGATACCAAAGAGTGCGTAACCGATCTTGATGCAGGGAAAGGCCGATCCCCAGAGTGCACAGCAAACAAGACAGCCCAGGATAAGTCCGGGCAGGGTGGCGAGATACGGCTTGCGGCTTTCCATGATGTCCTTCCTATATTTGCGAAGCAAAAAAGAACCCGCCACCGGGTGTGCCGGTGGCGGGACGGCCGCGTCCTGGGCAAGATGGGCCATGCCGAGTGCCGATGGCGGGTGTTGTTACCCGAAGGGATTGTACCCGATGGGAAAGGTTTAGGCGAAGTAGGCTACGCCGCTCTCAAAGATCGGCATGAACTTGTCGCCGGGGACATGCTCGGGCACGTTGCGGTACAGGTTGTCGCCGCGGCGCTCGGCATGGCCCATCTTGCCCAGGACGCGGCCGTCGGGGCTCGTGATGCCCTCGATGGCGAGTGCGGAGCCGTTGGGGTTGACGGAAAGATCCATGCTGGGCTTGGCGTCTTCGCCCACGTACTGCGTGGCGACCTGGCCGTTGGCGATCAGCTGGGCGAGCACTTCGTCGTTGGCGACAAAGCGGCCCTCGCCGTGGCTGATGGCGACGGTGTAGGGGTCGTCCAGGCTGCACTGCGACAGCCACGGGGACAAGTTGGACGAGATGCGGGTGCGCACCAGACGGCTCTGGTGGCGACCGATGGTGTTGAACGTCAACGTGGGCGCATCGGGCGTGGCGTCGACGATGTCGCCGTAGGGCACCAGACCGAGCTTGATCAGGGCCTGGAAGCCATTGCAGATGCCCAGCATCAGACCATCGCGGGCCTTGAGCAGGTCGCGGACTGCCTCGGTGACCTCGGGAGCGCGGAAGAACGCCGTGATGAACTTGGCAGAGCCGTCGGGCTCGTCGCCACCCGAGAAGCCGCCGGGGATCATGACGATCTGGCTTGCACGGATGCGGCGGGCAAGCTCGTGGGTGCTCTCGGCGACGGCCTCGGGCGTGAGGTTGTTGATCACGAAGGTGTCGGCCTCGGCACCGGCGGCACGGAAGGCGCGGGCGCTGTCGTACTCGCAGTTGTTGCCGGGGAACACGGGGATGATCACGCGCGGACGTGCGATCTTGGCGCCGCCGTACACGTGGATGTCCTTGGCGCGGAAGTCGATGGTCTCGACCTCGGGGGTCTCGCCGGCGCTGCGGTAGGCGAAGACGCCCTCGATGCCGCTCTCCCAGGCCTCCTGGAGCTCGGCGAGCTCGATGACCTCGGAGCCGGTGTCGATGACATAGCCCTCGACGGTGGTGCCCAGGGGCTCGACGACAACGCCGTCGGCGACCTCGGGCAGCTCGGCGTCCTCGGCGAGCTCGACGATAAAGCTGCCGTAGAGCGGGGTGAAGAGGCTCTCCACGTCTACATCCTCGGCAAGCTCGATACCGATCTGGTTACCGACGCACATCTTAAAGAGGCTCTCGGCGCCGCAGCCGTAGCCGGGCGTGGATATGGCCAGGGCGTTGCCGGTAGCAGTGAGCGCCTCGACGGCGTCAAACGCGGCGAGCAACTGCTGGGCGTCGGGACGGTAGTCCTCGCCATAGGTGGCGGGGGCGATGCGGACGACGCGGTGCGTGAGGCCCTTGAACTCGGGCGAGACGGCGCGGGCGGCCTTGCCCACGGCGACGGCGAAGCTGATCAGGGTCGGCGGAACGTTGAGCTCGCCGGTCTCGTCCTCAAACGAACCGCTCATGGAGTCCTTGCCGCCGATGGCGCCGGCACCCAGGTCGACTTGGGCCATGAGGGCGCCCAGGACGGCTGCCGTGGGCTTGCCCCAGCGCTCGGCCTCGGTGCGCAGACGCTCGAAGTACTCCTGGAAGGAGAGATAGGCGCGCTTGTGCTCAAAGCCGGCAGCCACGAGCTTGGCGATGGACTCGACCACGGACAGGTAGGCGCCCGCAAACTGGTCGGCCTCCATCAGATAGGGGTTGAAGCCCCATGCCATGGCACTCGCCGTGGTGGTCTCGCCGTCCACGGGGAACTTGGCGACCATGGCCGAGCTGGGGGTGAGCTGCGTCTTGCCGCCAAAGGGCATGAGCACGGTCGCGGCGCCGATGGTGGAGTCGAAGCGCTCGGAAAGGCCCTTGTTGGAAGCGACGTTGAGGTCGGTGACGAGCGAGGTCATGCGCTCGGCGAGCGTGGTGCCGGCCCAGCTGGGCTGCCACACGCTACGGGCGCACACGTGGGCGACCTGGTGCTTGGGTGCGCCGTTGGAGTTGAGGAACTCGCGGGACAGGTCGACGATAGCGACGCCGTTCCAGGCCATGCGCATGCGCGGCTCGGCGGTAACCTCGGCGATAACGGTCGCCTCCAGGTTCTCCTCGGCGGCGTAGCCCATGAACTCCTCGACGTCACCGTCGGCGACGGCGCAGGCCATACGCTCCTGGGACTCGGAGATGGCGAGCTCGGTGCCGTCCAGGCCGTCGTACTTCTTGGTCACGGTGTCCAGGTCGACATACAGGCCGTCGGCAAGCTCGCCCACGGCGACCGAGACGCCGCCGGCGCCAAAGTCGTTGCAGCGCTTGATCAGACGGCAGGCGTCGCCGCGGCGGAACAGACGCTGCAGCTTGCGCTCGACCGGGGCGTTGCCCTTCTGGACCTCGGCACCCGAGGTCTCGATGGACTCGGTGTTCTGGGTCTTGGAGGAGCCGGTAGCGCCACCGATGCCGTCACGGCCGGTGCGGCCGCCCAGCAGAATGATTTTGTCGGCGTAACCGGGGTGATAGAGTTC
>CABRZY010000047.1 GCA_902475475.1 uncultured Collinsella sp. | reverse complement strand
ATGACAGCGCGCCGGCCTTATCGGTTAAGCCATCGAAGCGCTCCTGCTATGAACCGAAGTTCGTTGCAGAAACTACGCTCGAAACGCTACATCTGCTTGCGACGACGATCGCTCAGCGTCACTCCAGCGGCCACGAGCGTAATACCGCCGATGACGAACACCTCGCCCGCAAGAGCGGAATTGTCGCCAGTCTGGGCGAGCGCGGCCGACGTTGCCTTCTTCTTGGCGACAGGAGCCTTTGCAGCAGTCTGCGCAACCTGAGCCTTGGCCTGCGGCTCAGCCTTGGGATGATACTTGTCGTACTCGGCCTGCGCGGCAGCCAGGGCATCCTTGGCATCGCCAAGCTCGGCAAGCGCGGCGGCATAGGCGTCGTTGGCATCGGACAGCTTGGCATCGGCATCGCTCAGAGCAGCCTTGAGACCAGCGGCGGCATCGACGGCAGCCTTATAGCGAGCGTAGGCAGCGTTCAGCTTAACCAGCTTCTCGTTGCCCGTCGTGCCCGCGGCAAGGGATGCCTTATGGTCGACAGCCTCAAGATCGGCCTTGAGTGCCTCATCGCTGGCAAGCTCGGCCTTGGCCTTGAAGATATCGAGGTTCGCATCGACGACGACTTCGTTGGCGGCCTCGAGCTGCTTCTGGGCATCGGCGACACCGGCGACGGCAGCGTCATAGGCGGCCTTGGCGTCGTCGACCGCCTTCTGGGCACCGGCGAAGCGCTCGAAGGCCTTGTTTGCGGTGGCAAGCTCGTCCTCGACGGCCTTGGCCTTCGCCTGTGCGTCGGACAGGGTCTGCGTCTTGGCGGCAACTGCCTGCTTGGCGCCCGAAAGAGCGGTCGCGGCGTGCACATCTGCGGCCTGAGCCTTGTCAACGCCAGCCTGGGCAGTGTCGTCGGCCTTCTTGGCATCGTTAAGCGTGCCCTGCTTGTTCGCAAGATCCGTCTTGGCGGCATCGCACTTGGCGGCAAGGTCCTTGACCGAAGCGGTAGCGTTGTCATACGCCTCGTTGGCCTGATCGGACTTTACCTTGGCGGCGTCGCGGGCGCTGCGAGCCTTCGCCTTGTGAGCAGCGGCCTCGGCTGCCTTCGTCTTGCTGTCAGCAAGCGTGGCGTTTGCCTTATCGAGAGCTGCCTGGGCAGTAGCGGCCTCGGACTTGGCAGCATCGAGGTTCTGATTGAGGGACTCGATGTCGATTCCGCCGAGGGCGTCCTTCGCGGCGTCATATGCCGTCTTCGCGGCGGCGGTGCCAGACTTAGCCTTCTCGTACTCGCCCTTGGCGGTGTTCACGTTCGTGTCGGCTGCGGTATAAGCGTCATGTGCTGCATCCTGCTTATTTACCGCTGCAAAGTAAGCTTCCTTGGTAGTACCGAAGTTCTTCTGCGCCTCCGCCAGCTTATTCTGTAGCTGCTTCAGCTGCTCCTTCTGCTCCTGCGTGCCGCCTGCGTTGTAGGCGGAATCGATGTAGTCGTTGAGGAGCTTCTTGAACTCGGAGACAGTGAAATCGGCCTGCGTGTCATCATCGCTGTAATCGAAGATGGTTACCTCGGAATCGGTATTCTTTCCGCTACCGGTTGCAATACCGATGGCTTCCGCAGCGGCATCGATGATGTTGAGATAGTGCCCGCACTCTTGATAGATGCTGTTGTAGTTCTGGGAGATATAATAGGCATCATATCGGTGGCTGCCGAGTTCGTCGCCATACTGTGCGACGTACTTATCGAATGCCTCTTTCTCCTGGGTATAGAGGCCGGTGTAGGGCCAGCCGAGGGTATCCTCGGTCTCTCCGCCGGTATATGCACCGCCGCCGCCGGCAAGATTTTCACCGTTATCATAGTAGCAGCCAGAGTGTCCCCAGATGTTCGATGAATACGATGTATTGAGGGCTGCTGCCACAGTCATGCGGAGGCTGACGCTGAGCGCCGACTGACCGTTCGCCTTGCGGAGGTTGTTCTGGGTATCGAGGTAGGTCAGGGCGTTGCGCATCTGCTCCAAGGAAAGTGGATTGGTGTCGCGGGACATGTCATGATCGACGTACTTGTCATACCATTCGGCCTTGTCATCGGCACCGGTCAGCATCGATACGGCATCCTGGGCGTTCTGCTTCTGCGTGGCTGTGAACTGGCTGCCGCCGATGATGTAGTTCATGAAGCCGAACATACCCTGGCTGACGACATTCTGGTCTACGGTCATGTTCGCCTTGAGATCGGCAATCTGCTGGTTGAGCTTCTCGACCTCGGCATTCGCGGCATCGTAAGCGTTTTCGGCGGTAGTGGATTCAGTGCATGCCGTCTCCCACTCGCTGCGCTTCTGGTTGCGGACCTCGACGAGTCGGTCGTACTCCGCCTTCTTGTCGGCCTCGGTCTGCTGGGCCTGCTCGTATGCCGTCTTCGCAGCGTTATAGGTCTCGGTCGCCCCGCTGAGCTTCCCGTTCGCCTCATCGTATGCGGCCTGTGCGGTCGTGACGGCGGCGTTCGCGGCGTTTACGCGCTCCTGTGCGGCGGGGACGGCGGCCTGTGCGACCTGGAGGTTCGCCTGGGCGGTGGCGTCTGCAGTCGTCGCGGCTTCGAGCGCGTCCTGCGCGGTCTTGAGCTCACCAGCAGCAGCGATCTTGGCGGCCTCAAGCGCGCTCAGGTCAACACCCGTACCCGAGACGGCAGCATCGAGCGCGGCCTGCGCCTGGTTGAACTTCTGCTGGGCGTTATCGCGCGCGGTGGTTGCGACTGCGAGAGCAGCGGCAGTCTCCTGCTTCTTGGCCTGGGCAGTCGTCAAAGCTGCCTCGGTATTCTGCTTTTCCTGCTGGGCGCTGGCCTCGGCAGCCTTGGCCTGGTCCAGATTGTCCTGTGCAGTAGTAACGGCCTTATTGGCGTCATCGAGCTTTGCCCGCGCGTCCTCGACGGCCTTCTTGGCGGCCTCGTACTCGTCCATACCCATGGCCTCGAGCTTGGCCTGGGCATCATCGAGGGCCTTCTTGGCCTCATCCTGCTTTGCCTTGGCGTCCTTGAGCGCCTGGGTCTTATCCTCGACACTCTTGTTGGCCTGTTCGAGCTGATCGTTCAGGTCGCCCAGCTTCTTCTGCTGCTGCTCGGTCTTTTCGACGGCTACCTTAAGCTCGTCGATCTTCTCCTGAAGCGCGGCTACCTCGGCCTCGTTCTGCTCGGCGGCGTTATCGGTCACGGCCTGCGAGGCCTGATTCTTTTGCTGCTGTGCCTGCTTTTGAGACTGGCCCGCCGCGTCGGCCTTCTTCTGGGCGGCATCGTAGGCGGCCTGAGCGTCCTTGAGCTGCTTTGCCGACTCCTCGGCCAGCTGGGCAGCCGTCTTTACGACCGCTTGGTTACCGGCGGCAACGGTATTCTCTACAGAACTACCCCCCCCCTGAACAGAATCGCCGTTATCGGTTGACGGTGCGGCGATTGCCGCCAGCGGCGACATGAGCGGCTGAGCGATGAGGCCCGCCGTCAAAACGGTTGCGACGGCGCGGTTAGCAACGCCCTTGACGTTGACAGTCTTGGCCCGAGGCTCAAAGTGTTGTGGACTGTAGTTTGCCATGGCTTTCTCCCTTTGACACGGATGTATCCATACGCTTCAAAATGTAGGAGCTGATTTTTGAATTCTGTTGCGCAACATTGGCGACCAGCGTATTTTTTGAAATTCACGCTCTCGTACTTCACAGTTTCGTCACATTTGAAGGAGCTGGTGCATCATATTCTCGCGGGATGGAATTGAGCCTGTGATTTGCATTTGCTCCCGCGTCATCCGCCCTATCGGATTCCGCATCCAACAGACACCCCGCCCGCCACGGTGTAGAGTTAGGATAACGGGCGCGTTGCGCGGACCGCGCTGGAACGAGGTGAACATGGAACTCGATAGACAACAACTCAAGCGACTGCGTGAACGCCATCACCGGCGCCACGGCATCCGCCCTGCCCATAGTGAGGTCATGGAGAACGCCGGCCGCTTCCTAAAGCGCGCATTCAACATTCGCGAGGGTCGCGCGCCCTACCATGTGATTCGCAAGCGCTTTGTAAACGGGGCACGCCTGACCGGCTCTCACCTGTGCATCCT
This sequence comes from uncultured Collinsella sp., assembly GCA_902475475.1. Taxonomy (GTDB): domain Bacteria; phylum Actinomycetota; class Coriobacteriia; order Coriobacteriales; family Coriobacteriaceae; genus Collinsella. Next base: position 6,919 of record CABRZY010000047.1, on the reverse strand, counting down.
CATCATCGCCATGCTCATCGCAAGCATCGGCCTCAATATCGACTCGGACATCGCCATCGTGGGTGCCATGCTCATCTGCCCGCTCATGGGCTCGGTTCTTGCCATGGCATATGGCATTGCCACGCTCGACCGCGAGATCACCGTCGAGACCATTGCCAGCCTCGCACTGCAGATGGTCTTTTGCCTGGTCACGTCCACGCTGTATTTTAAGCTCTCGCCCCTTGGCACCACCACGGCCGCCATCATCGACAATTCGACACCGACTGTGTGGGACCTTGCCGTCGCGCTCGCGGGCGGCTTTGCGGGCGGCCTGGGCAACTCGCGCGACCAGGAACCCGCCACGCTCATCGCCGGTGTGGCCGTGGCAACCGCGCTGATGCCGCCCCTGTGCGCAGCAGGCTACGGCATCGCCATCGCAAGCGGATCGCTGTTTCTCTCGGCGCTCTACGAGTTTGGCATCAACGTCGTCTTTATCGCGCTGGCGGCCGAAGCCGTGCTGCTTCTTTTGCGTGTGCCGCTCAAGCGCGACCTCAACGGCGACGGCATTGTGACCGCCGAGGAAAACGCTGAGGTCAACGAGCTGTCACGCAAAGTGCGCCGCCGCATTATTGTGGGCACGGTGATCTTTGCCATCCCCTGCATCGTTATGACCGCGGGTTCCATTGGCTCGGCGCAGGCCGGCGTGCAGGACGGCTACGGCGTCACCGAGACCACACGCGAGCTTGCCGCGGTGCTGCCGGGCTTTAAGGATTACACCGTCGCCGTCGAGACCTCGGCCACCGAAGGGGACGAAGAAGGCATCGTCGAGCGCGAGATTGTCGCCCATGTGACGACAGGCGAGGCGCTTGGGGCGCACGACCGCCGTGTCGCCCGCAAACTCATCGACCTCAATGTGCCCGAGCTCGATCGCGTTGAGTTCGATGTGAAGTGATGCGGGCGCGGGATGAATGCCCGCACGGACGCAAGTTACGACGAGGCGCAGATGCGATACGGACACGAGCAAATGGCGGGGCGCAGTTCGCACCCGCGCCCCGCTCGCTGTTTTATTGCCGTGAATCAGACGTCCGCATCGACATCGCCAGACTCCACCGTAAACGCCGGATCGGTGCTCACAAGATAAAATCGGGTCACTTTGCTATCTCTAAATAGATAGAGCTGGCCCTGCTCGCGTCGGCGTGACGTATACGCCACGTGGACCGTACCGAATTCTTCGCCGTTTTCCTTCTTTAATATCAGGATGTTGGGGTCATCCGTACGCTTAAACTGCCCGTCTACGCAGCTGCCGTCTTTGTCGACTAGTTGCCACCGATGGTTATCCTCTTCAAGAAAGGCCAGGGTTTCCAGACTCGTCTTGTCGTCCCGATAGTAACCGTCAATGGCAAACCCTTCGGAAGCGCATTCCTGCATATAGGACGTTTCTCGGCTTATAGCAAACAGCCCTGTAGCGCCCAAGAGCGCAGCTAGGCAGACCACTGCAAGGGCTATCGAAATAGCACGGCGACCCATGTTAGCCCAGCCGATAGTTGCTTAACGGAGCGTGAAACATACCTGGAACCTCCGATATCAGGGGGAACGTCGCCAGCAGGCTGGCGGCAACTATATGTTTCTAACATCAAACCATATGGCTGCCGCTCGCGGAGGGGGCATCGGCGAACGGCGTGTTTTCATACTCCATTGGTCAAACCTAAGCGCGGCCCTACAGCTCGTACTTGTACACGCGGTAGATGCACTTCTCGGCTTCCATCTCGTAGGTAGCGATGGGTAGACCGTAGCGGTCGTACTCGGTGAAGGTCTTGGCCTGGCCCGAAGCCACGAGCATGCTATTCGAATCGCCGACGCGCTGCGCACTGCTTACGTAGCCCGAGAACGGCCCCGCGGTCTGGTCTTCGAGCTCGTAGGTGCGCGCCACCTCGTCCACCGTAAAGATGCGCCCAAACGAATGCGTGCCCTTGCTGTAGTCGGTCACCACCGCGGCGCCCAGCTGGCCCCAGTCGAACTCGGGATAGCTTTCGGCAGCACCAAAGTTGTTGTCGTACAGCAGCACCTGGTAGCGACCGGTCGCGGTCGTCTCGTCGTTTGGCAGATAGGTCACACTGTGCTGGCCTGCGTTGAGCGAAAAATCGCCTTGGGCCTGCAGTAACTTGTCCTCAAAGCCCGAACCGGCCCAAAAATCGGGCAAGCCCACGGAAGGCTGTAGCAAGGTCATTTGCGCAACATATGTCCAGCAAAAACGGGTGGTAGCCGGCACGGCTACCACCCGTTTGTCTCATATCTAGCCCATAGCAGACCAGCTACTTCTTAATGCCGCGCCCCAGGCGCTTGGCGACCGATGCAACGGCCTCCTCACTGGCAGATCCGCAGCTCGCACAGCCGTCGTGGGCACGCATCTGACCGGTGACCTCGTCCATCGCGAGCGGCGCCACCTTCTCGAGCTTAAAGCCCTTGCCGGCGCGCATGTTCTCCTTTGCCACGCTGATCATGAGCTTAATACGGTTGAGCTGGTTGACCTCGGATGCACCGGGGTCGTAGTCCACCGCGACGATGTTGCTCTCGGGATGTTGGCGGCGCAGCTCCTTGATCACGGCCTTGCCCACCACGTGGTTGGGCAGGCACGCGAAGGGCTGCGTGCAGATGATGTTGGGCGCACCGTGGTCAATCAGATCGAGCATCTCAGCCGTGAGCAGCCAGCCCTCGCCCATGTTGTTGCACACCGAAAGCACCGTGCGGGCCTTGTCGGCCATGGTGCCGATGCGCTCGGGCGCCTCGAAGCGGCGGGACTTCTCGAGCATCTCCTCCACCGGCGTGCGCATCCAGTCCACGAGCTTGATGAGCGCCTGCATACCAGCGCGCGTGGTAGCGGAGCTTCCCAACTCGTCCTTCTGCAGCTCGGCGTTGCTCATGGAGTACAGGAAAAAGTCGAGCAGACCCGGCACCACGGCCTCGCAGCCCTCGCGCTCGATGACATCGACCACGTGGTTGTTGGCTGTGGGATGGAACTTGACCAGGATCTCGCCGACCACGCCCACGCGCGGCTTGGTACCCTCGCCCACGAGCGGCATGGTGTCGAACGCGCGGATGGCCTCGCGGCACAGCTTGGTGTAGTTGTGGCGGTTAAACTTGGGCGCCAGCTTGCGAGCGCGCGCCATGTACTCCTCGTAGAGCGCGTTGGCGGCACCGGGCGTAGCCTCGTACGGGCGGCAGCGGTAGAGCATCTGCATCATCACGTCGCCAAAGAGCACCGCGTAGACTGCCTGCTTAAGCAGCGCCGGCGTAATCTTAAAGCCGGGGTTGTCCTCGCCCAGCGCCACGGCCGAAAGCGAGATCACCGGGATCTCGGGGTGGCCGCTCTCGCGCAGGGCCTTGCGGATGAGTGCGATGTAGTTGGTGGCACGGCAGCCGCCGCCGGTCTGGCTGATAACCACGGCTGTCTTGGACAGGTCGTATCGACCGCTCTCGATGGCCTCCATAATCTGGCCCGTTACCAGGATCGACGGATAGCAAATATCATTGTTCACATAGCGCAGGCCGGCCTCGACGGCATCGTGATCGGTCGAGGGCAGCAGCTCCAAGTTGTAGCCAGCACCACGGAACACCTCTTTGACCAGGTCAAAGTGGATCGGCGCCATCTGCGGGCACAGGATGGTGTAGCCCTCCTCGCGCATCTGCTCGGTAAAGGGCACCTTGGGCCACGCGGTCGAAGCACTCTCGCGCTGCGCCTCGAACGTGTACTTACGGCTCGCGAACGCGGGGGCATCCGTGGAGGGCGCCACCGGCGCGGCATCGCCCTGCTCGTAAGTCTCGCCCGCGGCCGTAGCCTCGGCCAAGCGCTCGGCCTCCTGGTCCTTGAGCGCCGCCATGAGCGAGCGAATACGGATACGCGCGGCGCCCAAGTTGGACACCTCGTCAATCTTGAGCACGGTGTAAATCTTGCCGCTGGCCTCCAGGATCTCCTGCACCTGATCAGTGGTCAGAGCGTCCAGGCCGCAGCCGAAGGAATTGAGCTGGATCAGGTCCAGGTCGTTGCGCATCGTCACAAAACGGGCGACGGCGTACAGGCGGCTGTGATACATCCACTGATCGACGACGCGAATCGGACGCTCGGGCTTCACCAGATGCGCGAGCGAATCCTCGGTAAAGACCGCAAAGCCAAAGCTCGAGATAAGCTCGGGCAGGGCATGGTTGATCTCGGGGTCGTTATGGTAGGGACGACCGGCGAGCACGATGCCGTGACCGCCGTGGTCCTCGACCCACTTGAGAGCCTCCTCGCCCATGGTCTGGATATCCTCGTGGAAGCGCGCGTCGGCCTCAAAAGCAGCGTTGACGGCGGCATCAACCTCGGAGCGCGTGATTTTAGGACCGCGCACGCGACCGCGACCGGCCTCAGCATCGGCCACACGGTCGACGGCGAGCACCTGGTACAGGCGGCGCTTGAGCTCGGTCTTGTCGTGATACGGCACAAACGGATACAGGAACTCGATGTTCTGCTCACGGATCTCGTCGATATTGAGCGCCAGCGCCGTGGGGTAGCTCATGACGATGGGGCAGTTATAGCAGTTGCCGGCGGTCGGATCCTCCTTGCGCTCCCAGCGCACGCACGGCATCCAAATGAAGTCGACATCGCGGTCGATAAGGTTCATCACATGGCCGTGGCTCATCTTTGCCGGGTAGCACACGCTCTCGGACGGCATGGACTCGATGCCCGCCTGGTAGGTCTTCTTGCTCGACTGGTCGGACAGCTGCACGCTAAAGCCTAGGCGCGTAAAGAACGCATGCCAGAAGGGGTAGTTCTCGTACATGTTGAGTGCGCGCGGGATGCCGACGGTGCCGCGCGGGGCCTCGTCGGGACTCAGCACCTCGCGGTTAAAGAGCAGCTCATTTTTCTTTTTGAAGAGGTTGGGGGCCTCGGTCTTCTGCTTTTTGTGGCCGGCGCCCTTCTCGCAGCGGTTGCCGGTGATAAAGCGCCTGCCGCCGCCAAAGTCGTTGACGGTAAGCTGGCAGTTGTTGGAGCAACGGCTGCAGCGGACGTGCTTTTGCGTCACGGTGAGGTGCGCGATGTCCTCGGCCGAGAGGATGGTCGAGGTGCCGTCGGCGCCGGCGCGATCGCGGGCGAGCAAGGCAGCGCCATAGGCGCCCATGCAGCCGGCGATGTCGGGGCGCACGGCATGCACACCGGTGAGCTGCTCAAATGCGCGCAGCGTGGCGTCGGACATAAAGGTGCCGCCCTGAACGATCACCTGGCTGCCGATCTCCTTGGGGTCACGCAGCTTAATGACCTTGAACAGAGCGTTCTTGATGACGGAATAGGACAGGCCGGCCGCGATGTCGCCCACCGTGGCGCCTTCCTTTTGCGCCTGCTTGACGCGCGAGTTCATAAAGACCGTGCAGCGGCTGCCCAGGTCGACGGGGGCCTTAGCATGGATGGCAGCGTTGGCGAACGCGCGCACGTCCATGTTCATAGAGACGGCGAAGCTCTCGATAAAGCTGCCGCAGCCCGACGAGCAGGCCTCGTTGAGCATGATGTGCTCGATGACGCCGTCCTTGACGCGCAGGCACTTCATGTCCTGGCCGCCGATGTCCAGGATAAACTCGACGCCGGGCAGGAATGCCTTGGCACCGCGCAGGTGCGCAACGGTCTCGATCTCGCCGGAGTCGGCCTTGAGCGCCTCGATGAGCAGCGCCTCGCCGTAGCCCGTAGTGGTCACGTGGCCGATGGTGCAGCCGGCAGGGATATGGTTGTAGAAATCGGCCATGATGACCTTGGCCGTGCCCAGGATGTCGCCATTGTTGTTGCCGTACCAGGTGTGCAACAGCTGGCCGTCCTCGCCCACGAGCGCGGCCTTCATGGTGGTAGAACCGGCGTCGATACCGATGAACACGCGGCCGGTGTAGCCGTCGAGCTTGCCCTTGGGGACGACCTCGGTGTCGTGGCGGCCCTTGAACTCGGCAAAGTCCTCGTCGGTGGCAAAGAGCGGATCCAGGCGCTCGACCTCGGCACCCTGCGTGTCGCCCAGGCTGTCGATGGCCTCGATGAGCTGCGGGAACGTGCTGAGCTTGTTGGACTCATGCGCCATGGCGGCGCCGCTCGCCACAAACAGGTGAGCGTTTTGGGGCACAATGCGGTGCTCCTCGTCCAGGTTGAGCGTGAGGTAGAAGCGGTGGCGCAGCTCGGAGAGATACTGCAGCGGGCCGCCCAAGAAGGCGACGTTACCGCGGATGGGACGGCCGCACGCCAGACCCGAGATGGTCTGGGTCACGACGGCCTGGAAGATGGAAGCGGCGACGTCCTCGGGGCGGGCACCCTCGTTGAGCAGCGGCTGCACGTCGGTCTTGGCAAAAACGCCGCAGCGGCTAGCGATGGGATAGATGGTGGTGGCGTTGGCCGCGAGCTCGTTGAGGCCGCTGGCGTCGGTGTGCAGCAGAGTGGCCATCTGGTCGATGAAGGCGCCCGTGCCGCCGGCGCAGGTGCCGTTCATGCGCTGCTCGATGCCGTTGTCGAAGTAGATGATCTTGGCGTCCTCGCCGCCCAGCTCGATGGCGACATCGGTGGCCGGGATAAGGGTCTCGACGGCACGCTTGCTGGCGATGACCTCCTGGACAAACTCCAGGTCGAGCCACTGGGACAGCAGCAGGCCGCCCGAGCCGGTAATGGCGCAGGTCATCTGGGCCGTCGGCAGCACGGTCGCAGCGCCCTCGAACAAGTCGCGGGCGCAAGCGCGGACGTCGGTGTGGTGACGCTGGTACTTGGCGTAGACAATCTGGTTGTCGTCGTTGAGCACAGCGAGCTTAACGGTGGTGGAACCCACGTCGATGCCCAGGTGCAGGTTGCCGCGGGCGTTCTCGGAGTTGAAGATCGCGCCTTCGGGGGCGTGGGCGGCGGTGGCGGCTACGGGCTCGGTGGCGGTGGCGGGCTCGGTGGCGG
>CABRZY010000046.1 GCA_902475475.1 uncultured Collinsella sp. | reverse complement strand
GGCGTGGTGCCCCAGTGACCGACCAGGCGGGAGCCACTTTGCGCCCGAGACGCCCGGCTCCATCCATGAGGGCGGCGAGCTCGGCTACACGCTCAGCCACGCCTACGGTGCCGTCATGGACAACCCGAGCCTGCTGGCCGTGGCCGTGGTGGGCGACGGCGAGTCCGAGACCGGTCCGCTCGCGACTTCTTGGCAGTCAAACAAGCTCGTGAACCCGGCAACCGACGGTATCGTCCTGCCGATCCTGCACCTCAACGGCTACAAGATCGCCAACCCCACCATCCTTGCCCGCGTTTCCGATGAGGAGCTCACCAAGTTCTTTGAGGGTATGGGCTATAAGCCGCACTTCTTTGTCGCCGGCTTTGACGACGAGAGCCACGCAAGCATCCACGAGCGCTTTGCCGCCCTGTTTGAGCAGGTCTTTGACGAGATTTGCGACATCAAGGCCGCCGCGCAGGCCCAGGCCGCCGCGGGCGAGACCGTGGTTCGCCCGGCCTACCCCATGATCGTGTTCCGCACGCCCAAGGGTTGGACCTGCCCCAAGCAGATCGACGGCAAGAAGACCGAGGACTCCTGGCGCGCCCATCAGGTGCCGCTGGCGAGCGCCAAGGACACCCACGAGCACTTCCGCGTGCTGCGCGAGTGGCTGCGTTCCTACAAGCCCGAGGAGCTCTTTACGCCCGAGGGCCAGGTGCGCCCCGAGGTGACGGCCTTTATGCCGACCGGCGAGCTGCGCATCGGCGCCAACCCCAACGCAAACGGCGGCAAGGTTCGTCGCGAGCTCGAGCTGCCCGATATTCACGCCCACGAGATTCCCGTTGCCGAAAAGGGTCACGGCTGGGGCTCCACCGAGGCCGCCCGCGTCTTTGGCGAGTACACTGCCGACGTTCTGGCTAAGAACATGGACGATTTCCGCATCTTCGGTCCCGACGAGACCGCGTCCAACCGTCTGCAGGCTGCCTACAAGGTGACCAAGAAGCAGTGGGACGCCGGCTTCTACGAGGACGAGGCCAACGACGAGCTGCTCGCCGGTTCCGGCAAGGTTGTCGAGCAGCTGTCCGAGCATCAGTGCGAGGGCTTCCTCGAGGCCTACGTGCTCACCGGCCGCTCCGGCGTGTGGAGCTCTTATGAGAGTTTTGTCCATGTGGTCGACTCCATGGTCAACCAGCACTGCAAGTGGCTCGAGGCTACCAAGCGCGAGATTCCGTGGCGTGCCCCCATCAGCGGTCTCAACATTTTGCTGTCGAGCCATGTCTGGCGTCAGGACCACAACGGCTTCTCTCATCAGGATCCCGGCTTTATCGACCTGCTGCTCAACAAGGCCAATGAAACGCACATCGTGAACGCCTACTATCCGGCCGACGCCAACATGGCTCTCGCCGTGGCCGAGCGCGTCTACCAGTCCACCGACTGCGTCAACGCCATCTTCTGTGGCAAGCAGCCCGCCCCGACCTTCCAGACGGTCGACGAGGCCAAGGCAGAGCTCGCCGAGGGTGTTGCGACCTGGGAGTGGGCATCGACCGCCAGCTCGCTCGCCGAGGCCGACGTCGTGGTCGCCACGTGCGGCGACGTGCCGACGCTCGAGGCCCTGGCTGCAACCGACATGCTGCGCGAGCTGGGCATCAAGGTGTGGTTCGTCAACGTGGTCGATCTGCTCAAGATTCAGAACGTCTGCGAGAACGACCAGGCCATCAGCGATGAGCGCTGGGCTGAGCTGTTTGGCCGCGGCGAGAAGCCCGTGCTCTTTGCATTCCACGCCTACGCCGGCACGATTCGCCGTCTGATCTGGAACCGCCCCGGCCACGATGCCTTCCGCGTCCACGGCTACGAGGAGAAGGGCTCCACGACCACGCCGTTCGACATGCTGCGCCTGAATAACATGGACCGCTGGGCCCTGGCCGCCGACGTGTTGCGCATGGTCGACGCCGATAAGTTTGCCGAGCAGATTGATGAGTGGGAGGCCTTCCGCACCGAGGCCTTTGAGTTCGCGTGCGACGAGGGCTTCGATCACCCGGCCTTTACCGACTGGGTCTGGCCCGACGCCGCAGCCGCGACTGCTGCCGACGGCGTGCTTTCCGCAACGCAGCTAACTGCCGGCGACAACGAGTAGGTAGGCATCCGGGACGGTCTCGCGCTGGGGCCTTGCGCCGGGAAGTGGGCTTCGCGAACTTCCCAGAGCAAGGCAACCCGCCCGGAGCAGGCCCTCTCGACCGTTTCGATATGCGGGGGCTGATTCTTTTTTATGTAATGGGGACCTTGCTTACGCTGCCCTGGAAGCCGTGCATCTAACTATGGTCAGCCAAGATTACATTGCCGGGGCCGGGGAGGCATGCTTTGTTTTGAGAAGTTCGCGGAGCCCACTTCTCAAAACAAAGCATGCCTCCCCGGCCCTCGTCCGTGAACTTTTCCGCTGGGCGAGTCATAGACGCCGTGCGCCGATAGGGTAAGGCGGTGGCTTGAAATTGGTGCTATATTCGGCTTGAGTTGTTTAATGCTAGTACGGGAGGCTGATATGGGGCTGTTCAAGAAGAAAAACCCGCAGGATGCCTTTGATCCCGATGTGTTTACCATCACGGATACGATTTTGGACCCACCGCGGTTTACGTTTTTGCCGGCTATCTACCAGGATGCCACGCGCCGCAAGTGGGCCGTGCATCAGCGCGGCGGCGAGCCGAAGATTTTTGACTATGCGGACGTGCTGCAGTGCGAGATTGTCGAGACCGGAAATCCCGAGGATGTGCCGGAGGTTAGCAAGCGCGAACTAGCTCAGCAGATTTTGATTAATCCAGCTCAGGCTACTAAAAACAACGCTGCCAAGCGTAATATGTGCCTTGGTATGGGTGTCATCGTTGCCGTGCAAACCGGCGAGGATGAGATTTCGAAGCTTGAGATTCCGGTGACCGCGGGCGAAGTCAAGCGAGACTCCGGCCTATATCGGTCGTATCGGAACGTTGCGGAGCAGATCAAAGAAGCCTTCGACGCCATGGGGCGTCCGGAGCAATGATGTCTGCAGCATCAAGCGGTTGAGGAGCCGTGCCCATGCCGAGTGAACCATATGCGATTCCGCCCAAAGATTGCGCCTTTGAGGGCATTCTTTGGTATATCAATCATTATGACCTGCAGGGTGGCGACCGGCTGCCCGCCGAGCGTGTGCTCTGTGAAGAGCTGGGCGTGTCGCGCACGGCGTTGCGTGCTGCGATCGCGCGCCTTATTTCGTGCGGAACTTTGGAAAGCCGCCGCGGTTCGGGCACCTATGTGTGTCCTCCCAAACCGCTGAACATCTTTCAGGAAACATGGAACTATACGCAGGCGGTGGAGAGGGTTGGCTCAAAGTCGACCGCACGCCTGGTTTGGTCCAAGGTCGTGTACGCCGATATCGATCTGGCCCAAAAGGCCCAGATCGACCTGGGCATGCCGCTTTTCTGCATTCGACGTGTGCGCGTGGTTAATGGTTCCCCGGCGTCGATTGAGACGGCCCACGTCAATCTGTCTTTGTGCCCCTCGCTTCCCGATCACGATTTTGAGCAGGAAAGCCTCTACGACGTTTTGCTCAAAGAAGGGAATGTCCATGTGACGCACGGCAAGGAGCATATTTCCATCAGCCGTCTGAACGCCGACGAGGCCAAGTTGCTGGGTGCTCAGGAGGGCACGCCGGTGTTTTACAAGGCTTCGCACGAGCGTGACGAGAACGATGGCTTTGTCGAGTATTGCAAGTCCGTGATTCTGCCGACCAAGTATCGTTTTGCCGATAACGGCGAGGCAGACGGCGTTGCGACGAAGGTAGGTGTCGAATGGCTGATGCAGTAGAAGACTTGCCGGTTTACAAACAAATTCGCCGCTGCATTGCGGAGCGAATCGAGCGCGGCGACTACCCGACGGGCTCGATGATTCCGTCCGAAAACGAGCTGGCCGAGGAGTTTGGCACGACGCGCCTGACAATCCGAAGTGCCATGGACGAGCTGGTCAAAAGTGGCCAGATTCGTTGCGTGCAGGGCAAGGGCGCCTTTGTGGGACACAAGTGGTTTGACGAGCACGAACGCAAGGGCGGCTTCCGTCAGTCGGTTCTGGCGTCGGGCGCGACGCCGTCGGTGCGCATTCTGGCGCGCTCCAAACGCTACGCCGGCCCGTATTACGCCGACCTGTTTGGCATCGCCGAGGACGATCTGCTTTACTCGGTGCGCCGTCTCAACTGCATTGATGGGGAGCCCGTGTCGATTGAGATGACGCTGATTCCGTGTCTGCTGTTTCCGGGCATCGAAGACGTGGACATTTCGGTCTTCAGCCTGTTCGAGACCTACGACATGTTGGGGCGCAAACCGGACAAGTCGATTGAGAAACTCGATATTGAAGCGCTGGGCGCACGCGATGCGAGTTTGCTCAATCTTGAGCCGGGCGACCTGGCGCTCGTACTGGAATGCATGGCCTATGACTCGAGTGGGCAGGCGATCGAGCATGCCAAGTCTTTTAACCGCGGTGATGCCGGCGGATATACCTACAACTATTAGCGTCTAGAGCATCCTCGTGCACGGCGGGGTGCTCATTTTTTTACGGACATGTGTCGCATGACCGATGAACGGCAAAAACTGACCGTCTACCGAGAGGGGAGGATGAAATCAAAAAATCGGTATTAAAAACGGCTAACCTGTAATCGTTCACTGGTATTAAGAACCTTTGAATTGTTGAGCTTGGGGCCAAGATGTCCACAAGGTTAAGCGGCGAGACGGGGCGGCAAGCCTGTCCATTCCGTGCGACAATTCAAACTGCTCATGAAAGGAGCGGGAATGAAGGAGACCGAGAAGATCGAGATCATGCACTTCGACCAGGAGGGCTACCTCGAGGACGGCAGGAACGTCTACGAGGCCGGCAAGAAGATGACCGCCCTGGCCGACCGCGTGCACGAGGAGGGCTACGACGCCGTCTTCCTGATGGGCGTCGGCGGCACCTGGGACGAGTTCATGCAGCTCGAGTACCTCATGAACAAGTTCGGCGACCGCGACCTCGAGGTCTACCTGATCCACGCCGCCGAGTGGAACGTCATGGGCCACAAGCGCATGACCGACAGGTCCGTCGTGCTGACCGCCTCCGAGTCCGGCACCACCCCCGAGGTGCTCGAGGCCGTCGGCAAGATGAGGGAGATGGGCGTGCGCGTCTTCGCCATGACCAACCCCGAGGGCAAGATCGGGCAGGCCGTGGGCGCCGAGAACTGCGTCATGATGGCCTCCGACCACGGCGCCGGCGGCTGCGAGAAGGGCTACTACCTCGCCGACTGCTTCGGCCTGCGCCTGCTCAACCGCCGCGGCTGCTTCCCCAAGTTCGACCTGTTCATCGAGCAGACGAAGGACGTCTGGAAGGACATGCTCGACATCCGCAAGCGCTTCGAGCCGCGCGCCGAGGAGCTCGCCAGGAAGTACGCGCTGGCCGACTACACCATGTTCATCGGCTCGGGCGCGCTGTGGGGCGAGACCATCCTGTACTCCATGTGCCTGCTCGAGGAGATGCAGTGGAAGCGCATCCGCCACATCACCTCGCACGACTTCTTCCACGGCACGCTCGAGCTGCTCGAGCCCGGCGTCCCGGTGTTCCTGTTCATGGGAGAGGACGAGTGCCGCGCCCTCGACGAGCGCGTCCGCGCCTTCCTCACCAGCGGCGTGACCGGCGACGAGGACTACGTCATCATCGACACCGCCGAGTACGCGATCCCGGGCCTGGACGACGACTTCCGCGTCATCGTGTCGCCGTGGATCCTGTCCGTGCTGACCACCGACCGCCTCGCGCGCAACTACGAGCTGGTCACCAAGCACAACCTCAAGTACCGCCGCTACTACCACCAGTTCGACTACTAATTTCATTTGGGGGAAACCGCAATGAGGCAATACATCTTTGCCAGCCACGCGCATTTTGCGACCGGCATCAAAGAGAGCACCGAGCTGCTCTCGGGCGCGCGCGATAACGTCCACGACCTGTCGATGTTTGTCGACGGCCGCACCGACGTCGCCGAGGAGGCCGCCAAGCTCCTGGCGACCTTCGACCCCGCCGACGACGTAATCGTGTGCACCGACCTGTTTGGCGGCAGCGTCAACAACGAGTTCACCAAGATCGTCCAGACGCGCCCCAACACCTACCTGGTTGCCAACATGAATCTGCCGCTGCTGATCCAGCTGCTCTTTTCGGACCAGGAGGCTCCCGCCGATCAGGTTATCCGCGAGATCCTCGCGGCTGACGACACGCGCGTCAAGTTTGTCAACGACCTGCTGACCGATGCGGATGACGAGGAAGAGTTCTAGTCACCGCCTGCTATTAATGGGGCCGGGTTTCCGGCATGAGACCTTTGGGGGTCAATCATGATTCAACTGCTTCGCGTCGACCATCGTCTGCTTCATGGCCAGGTGGCCGTCTCTTGGGTCCAGGGCTTGGGCTCCGACTGCATCTTCTGCGTTGGCGACAAGGTTGCCAACGATCCCGTCTGGAAGACTACGCTCAAGATGGGAAAGCCGGCCAACGTCAAGCTCGTCATTAAGGACATGGAGCACGCCATCGAGGCCATCAACTCCGGTGTTACCGATAAGTACAAGATGATCATCTGCGTCGCCAGCATCGCCGAGGCCAAGCAGCTTGTCGACGGCTGCCCGCAGATCACCTCCATCAACCTGGGCAACACCAAGTCCAAGGACGAGCAGCGTCCCGATGCCCGTAAGATCTCCCGCCAGATCTTTGTGACTGCTGCCGAGGAAGAGGACATTCGCGAGCTCGTCGGCCGCGGTGTCGAGGTCGAGATTCGCGCTCTGGCCGACGACCCCAAGGTCGATGCCCTAAGCGCCCTCTAATTGGGAACCACGGGCGGCGCGCACGGCGCCGCCCCTATTCGTGGGCGTACCGGATAAACGCTTTACCCGTTACCCCCATCTACCGTTCACCGGGAGTACACGCCCGTTGAGCGATTGGTATTAAATAGTTTTCTCATGACTATATAATTGGTATCAAATCATTTGCACCGGTTTAGGTGTTAACAGCACACCGGTACAAGCTGGATCTGTCTAGGCGATTGTCGGCATGGAAAAGGGCGCGCTGACAAGTCGGGAATCGCCGCGCGGATCCAAGAGGGATCAAAGGGAGGAACAATGCTTGTTCAAGCGATCCTCATCGGACTTATCGCTGCCTTCGGTAAGCTCGATTATCAGCTCGGTACGCTCTATGCGTTCCGCCCGATCGTTCTGTGCCCGCTCGTCGGCATAGTCCTCGGGGACCTGCAGTCCGGCCTCGCCATCGGTGCGAGCCTCGAGCTGCTCTTCATGGGTTCAATCTCCATCGGCGCTTACGTGCCGCCCGATGAGTGTATTGGCGGTGTGCTCGCCTGCGCCTTCGCTATTCAGCTGGGTCAGAGCACCGAGGCCGCTATCGCGCTCGCGATGCCCATCGCCACTCTGTGCCTGGCCATTAAGAACGTCGTCAACGCCGGTATGCCCCTTCTGGTCGACCGTGCCGACGTCTTTGCCAGCAAGGGTAACCTCAAGGGTATCTACGCTATGCACTGGATTATCGGTCTCGTGATTGTCGTCCTGGCCTTTATCCTGTGCTCGGTCTCCTTCTATCTGGGTGCCGACGCCGTTCAGGGCCTGCTCGACTTCATCCCGACGTTCGTCCTCGATGGCTTTGGCGTCGCAGCCAACATCCTGCCTGCCATGGGCTTCGCCATGCTCGGCCGTCTGGTGCTTACCAAGCAGCTCGTGCCGTTCTACTTCCTGGGCTTCCTGCTGTGCTCCTATGCCAACGTGCCCGTCCTCGGCGTCGCCCTGATCGCAATCATCATCGGCATCGACAAGTACGACCTGCTGGGCCTTGGTGGCGCCCAGTCCCAGCTTTCTGTGGAAGGGGATGAGGACGATGACTTCTAATTCCGAGAACCAGATTACTCGCTCCGACCTCATTAAGAGCGCCGTGAACACCGGCGCCCTGGGCATGGAATTCTCCTGGACCTACTACAAGCAGATGAACATTGCCTTCTGCCTGATGGTCGCCAACATGCTCAAGAAGATCTATGCCGGCCGTCCCGATGATTACGCCGAGGCCTTGCACCGTCACAGCGCATTCTTCAACATCACCCCGCAGCTCGCTCCCTTCGTGGGTGGCATCGCGATGGCCATGGAAGAAAAGGTCGCTCGTGGCGAGGTTGAGCCCGAGAGCGTCAACGACATCAAGGCCGCCCTCATGGGTCCGCTTTCCGGCCTGGGTGACTCCTTCTTCCTGTCCACCCTGCGCGTCGTCGCCGCTGCCGTGGGCATCAGCCTGTGCCAGGCCGGCAACGTCTTTGGCCCCATCGCCTTCCTGCTCGTCTACAACATCCCGGCGTTCCTGATTCGTATCTTTGGCGCTATCAAGGGTTATGAGCTAGGCATTGGCTTCCTCGACGAGGCTCAGAAGACCGGCCTGATGCAAAAGATCATGGCCTGCGTCGGCATTGTCGGCGTCATGGTCGTCGGCGCCATGAGCAAGGACATGTTCTGGGCTTCGTTGCCCATCGCCATTGGTCAGGGCGACTCCGCCCAGACTCTCCAGGACATCCTGGACGGCATCATGCCCGGTATGCTCGGTATGGCCGCCTTCTGGCTCTACTACTGGCTGCTCTCCAAGAAGATCAACCCGATGGTCCTGATCCTCTGCACCATGGTCGTGGGCATCATCGGCGCTTACTTTGGCGTGCTTGCCTAATATGTTCGAATCGCGCTTCCATCGCGTCTAACGGTTGCGTCGATCTTTGGGGGCTTGTCGCATCTGCGGCGGCCCCCTGTTTTTTAAAACTCCGTACGAAAGGGGAGGGCTATGGTCGTACCCGAGCTTTCGCTCATGAACATCAACCATCGTTACTACAGCATCGAGACGTTTTTTAAGGCTGCAGGTGAGGCCGGCTATCGCAATATCGAGCTGTGGACCGGCTCGATGCACCTGTATGTGGATTGCCATGAGCACGATTCGGTGGATAAGATTCGCGATCTTGCCGCCCAATACGGTATCAAGATCGTGTGCGTGTGCCCCGAGCAGAACAACCCCAAGCCGTGGAACGTCGCGGTGCGCGGTGAGGCGGGCCAAAAACGCATCCTCTCGTACTTTAAGAATGTGATCGACGTTGCCGTTGAGTTGGGCGTGCCGCAGATTCTGGTGACGAGTGGTTGGGCCTATCTGGACGAGCCGGCTGAGGACGCCTGGGCCCGCAGCGTTGCCATGCTGCGCTCGGTGTGCGCCTACGCCGATACGCGCGGTATTCGCGTCGCGCTCGAGGCCCTGCAGCCGTCGGAGTCCGTGTTGGTCAACACCGCACAGGATGTCGCGCGCATCCTCGAGGCGGTCGATCGTCCCAACCTGAAGGCCTGTATCGACTTTGGCGCCATGGAAGTTGCCGGCGACACGATCGACGGCTACTTTGAGGTTTTGGGCGACAAGATCGTTCACACCCACTTTGTAGATGTGGGCGGCGGCACGACGCATCTTGCCTGGGGCGACGGCGAGCGTGATATGCGTGCCGACCTCGAGGCACTCATGCGCCACGGCTATACGGGCTATGTCTCGGCCGAGACGTGTGATGGCCGCTACTATCAGGATCCGTCCAAGGCGACGACTCAGGTTATCGAGATGTATCGCCGTGTGACAGCGGAGATGGAAGCCGAATAACTAAACTGCGCGGTTGCGCCGGAAACGCTTGGGCGGGTCTGGCGCAACGCTTTTATAGCTGGCGAGTTGTGGGGAACCCGTTGGCAGTAGCGCTCGAAATAGACAACTATTGGCGTTGTAATACCACTCGGGCGAGGAAACCGACCGTTCGCCGCAAATCTCCGTGAGTTTGGATTGGTATTAAATAACAAGCAATCGTATGGCTATAATTGGTATCAGCAAGAAGCGCGATGTATAGAATTGCGCACATGTGATGGGAGGACACACATGAAGGAGACCGAGAAGATCGAGATCATGCACTTCGACCAGGAGGGCTACCTCGAGGACGGCAGGAACGTCTACGAGGCCGGCAAGAAGATGACCGCCCTGGCCGACCGCGTGCACGAGGAGGGCTACGACGCCGTCTTCCTGATGGGCGTCGGCGGCACCTGGGACGAGTTCATGCAGCTCGAGTACCTCATGAACAAGTTCGGCGACCGCGACCTCGAGGTCTACCTGATCCACGCCGCCGAGTGGAACGTCATGGGCCACAAGCGCATGACCGACAGGTCCGTCGTGCTGACCGCCTCCGAGTCCGGCACCACCCCCGAGGTGCTCGAGGCCGTCGGCAAGATGAGGGAGATGGGCGTGCGCGTCTTCGCCATGACCAACCCCGAGGGCAAGATCGGGCAGGCCGTGGGCGCCGAGAACTGCGTCATGATGGCCTCCGACCACGGCGCCGGCGGCTGCGAGAAGGGCTACTACCTCGCCGACTGCTTCGGCCTGCGCCTGCTCAACCGCCGCGGCTGCTTCCCCAAGTTCGACCTGTTCATCGAGCAGACGAAGGACGTCTGGAAGGACATGCTCGACATCCGCAAGCGCTTCGAGCCGCGCGCCGAGGAGCTCGCCAGGAAGTACGCGCTGGCCGACTACACCATGTTCATCGGCTCGGGCGCGCTGTGGGGCGAGACCATCCTGTACTCCATGTGCCTGCTCGAGGAGATGCAGTGGAAGCGCATCCGCCACATCACCTCGCACGACTTCTTCCACGGCACGCTCGAGCTGCTCGAGCCCGGCGTCCCGGTGTTCCTGTTCATGGGAGAGGACGAGTGCCGCGCCCTCGACGAGCGCGTCCGCGCCTTCCTCACCAGCGGCGTGACCGGCGACGAGGACTACGTCATCATCGACACCGCCGAGTACGCGATCCCGGGCCTGGACGACGACTTCCGCGTCATCGTGTCGCCGTGGATCCTGTCCGTGCTGACCACCGACCGCCTCGCGCGCAACTACGAGCTGGTCACCAAGCACAACCTCAAGTACCGCCGCTACTACCACCAGTTCGACTACTAA